>NZ_JBITIE010000001.1:233617-266655 GCF_044458665.1 Streptomyces sp. NPDC050422 | reverse complement strand
GGGGTTGTTCAATTTCACCCCCCGCCCCCCCACCCCCCGGGGGGGCCGCGGTCACCCCCGCCCCCCCCCCCCCCGCCCCGCCGGGGGGGGGGGGGGCGGGGGGGGCCCCCCCCCGCCGGAAGGCCCTACAGTCGCGGGTCCACCGGCTCCGACTCGAGCGCCAGGACCGCGAAGACCGCCTCGTGGACCCGCCACAGCGGCTCCCCCTCGGCCAGCCGGTCCAGGGCTTCGAGGCCCAGGGCGTACTCACGCAGGGCGAGCGACCGCTTGTGGCCGAGGAAGCGGCCGCGCAGCCGGTCGAGGTTCTCCGGGCGGGTGTACTCGGGGCCGTAGATGATCCGCAGGTACTCCCGGCCGCGCACCTTGATGCCGGGCTGTACGAGGCGGCCCTTGCCGTCCCTGACGAGCGCGCCGAGCGGCTTGACGACCATGCCCTCGCCGCCGCGGCCGGTCATCTCCAGCCACCAGTCGACGCCGGAGCGCAGCGACGCCTCGTCCGCGGTGTCGACGACGAGCCGCCGGGTGACCTGGAGCAGACCTGTGGGGTCGTGCTCCACCAGCCGGTCCAGCCAGGACAGTTGCTCGTCATGGGGTACGGAGGCGAGCGAGCGGCCCTGGACGGCGAGGATCTGGAAGGGCGCCAGACGCACCCCGTCCAGTCCTTCCGTGCTCCAGCAGTAGCGGCGGTAGGCCTCGGTGAACGCGGCCGCGTCCTCGGCCCGCCCCCGCTGCCGGTCCGCGAGCGCGCCGACGTCGATGCCGCGTGCCGCCGCTGCCGCGAGGGCCCCGGTGGCCGCGGGGAAGACGGCTCCGGCCGCGGCGCCGACCGCCGCGTACTGCGAGCGGAGCAGACCGGCGGCCTTCAGGGACCAGGGCATCAGCTCGGCGTCGAGCAGCACCCAGTCGGTGTCCCACTCCTCCCACAGCCCCGCGGCGGTGACGGCCTCGCGCAGCCGGCCCAGCACGGCCTCGGTGAGCGCGGGGTCGTCCAGGAACGGCCGCCCGGTGCGGGTGTGCAGCACACCGGTCGGGCCGCCCTTGCCGAGGTCGCCGGGCCCGGAGTCGCCGGTCCCGAACCGCTCCCGCGCCGCGTCCGCGTCACGGCAGACCAGGGCCACGGCCCGGGAGCCCATGTGCTTCTCCTCGCACACGACCCTGTCCACGCCGTCCGCCCGGTACTGCGCGAACGCCTCGGCCGGGTGCTCCAGATATCCCTCCTCGTGCGAGGTGGCGGTCGGCGCCATGGTCGGCGGCAGGTAGGCCAGCAGCCGGGGGTCGACGGCGAACCGGCTCATGACCTCCAGCGCGGCCGCCGCGTTCTCCTCGCGCACCGCGATCCGGCCCATGTGCCGGGTCTCCACGATCCGGCGGCCCTGCACATCGGCGAGGTCCAGCGGCCGGCCCTCCCTGCCGCCCGGCGCCTCGGTGGTGAGCGGCTTCACGGGCTCGTACCAGACCTGCTCCGCCGGTACGTCGACGAGCTCGCGCTCCGGCCAGCGCAGCGCGGTCATCTTCCCGCCGAACACCGCTCCGGTGTCCAGGCAGATGGTGTTGTTGATCCAGGAGGTGGTGGGGACGGGGGTGTGGCCGTAGACCACGGTGGCGCGGCCGCGGTAGTCCTCCGCCCACGGGTAGCGCACCGGCAGTCCGAACTCGTCGGTCTCGCCTGTGGTGTCCCCGTAGAGGGCGTGCGAGCGGACCCGCCCGGATGTGCGTCCGTGGTACTTCTCGGGCAGACCGGCGTGGCAGACGACCAGCTTGCCGTCGTCCAGCACGTAGTGGCTGACGAGCCCGTCGATGAACTCCCCGACGCGCTCCCGGAACTCCGGGTCCCGGGTGTCCTCCCGCTCCAGCTGCTCGATCGTCTCGGCGAGCCCGTGGGTCTGCTGGACCTTGCGGCCCTTGAGGTAACGGCCGAGCTTGTTCTCGTGGTTGCCGGGCACGCAGAGCGCGTTGCCGTCCGAGACCATGGACATGACGCGGCGCAGCACGCCGGGGCTGTCGGGTCCGCGGTCGACGAGGTCGCCGACGAACACCGCCGTACGCCCTTCGGGGTGCGAGCCCTCCACATAGCCGAGCTTGCCGAGCAGGGTCTCCAGCTCGGAGCTGCAGCCGTGGATGTCGCCGATGACGTCGAAGGGGCCGGTGAGGTGGCGGAGGTCGTTGTAGCGGCGCTCCAGGACCACTTCGGCGTGCTCGGCCTCCTCCTCGGTGCGCAGGACGTGGACCTTGCGGAAGCCCTCGCGCTCCAGGCCGCGCAGCGATCGGCGCAGCTCGCGGCGGTGGCGCTGGACGACGTGCCGGGGCATGTCCGCACGGTCCGGGCGGGCCGCATTGCGAGCGAGGCAGACCTCTTCGGGCAGGTCGAGGACGATGGCGATGGGCAGCACGTCGTGCTCCCGGGCCAGCTGCACCAGCTGACGGCGGCTCTCGGACTGGACGTTGGTGGCGTCGACGACGGTCAGCCGTCCCGCGGCCAGGCGCTTGCCCGCGATGTAGTGCAGGACGTCGAAGGCGTCCCGGCTGGCGCTCTGGTCGTTCTCGTCGTCGGCCACCAGGCCCCGGCAGAAGTCCGAGGAGATGATCTCGGTCGGCTTGAAGTGTCTGCGGGCGAAGGTGGACTTGCCCGAGCCGCTCGCCCCGATGAGGACGACGAGGGAGAGGTCGGTCACCGGCAGGGTGCGCCCGGTCCGCCCGGTGCTGTCACGCGTGCTGTCACGCGTGCTGTCATGCGTGCTGTCACTGGTCCTGCTCATGCGGCTTTCGCCTCCTTCTCGGTCCTTCCGGCCTCGGCCGGCGCGTCGGACGTGTCGGTGTCACCGGTCGCGTTCATCGTGAACACGGCCAGCTGGGTGGGCGGCCCCACCTCGGGGTCGTCGGGGCCCACCGGGACGAACTCCACCCCGTACCCGTGCCTGCGGGCCACTTCGCCCGCCCAGTCCCGGAATTCGGCCCGGGTCCACTCGAAGCGGTGGTCGCCGTGCCGGACGTGCCCGGCCGGGAGGGTCTCCCAGCGGACGTTGTACTCGACGTTCGGCGTGGTCACGAGCACGGTGCGGGGGCGGGCCGCGCCGAACACCGCGTACTCCAGGGCCGGCAGCCGCGGCAGGTCGAGGTGCTCGATGACCTCACTCAGTACCGCCGCGTCGTAGCCCTTCAGCTGCTTGTCCGTGTACGTGAGCGAACCCTGCCGCAGCGTTACCCGGGCGGCCTGGCGCTCCCCCATCCGGTCCAGCTTCAGCCGGCGCGAGGCGATCGTCAGGGCGCGCATCGAGACGTCCACGCCGACGATCTCGGTGAACCGCACGTCCTTCAGCAGCGCCTGTACCAACTGGCCCTGTCCGCAGCCCAGGTCGAGCACCCGACTCGCCCCTGCGGCGGTCAGGGCCGCCAGGATCGCGGCCCGGCGCTGCTCGGCGAGCGGCACCGGCCGCTCCTCGGTGTCAGCCCTCTCGTCGACGGCGTTGTCGATGCTCTCGACATCGAGGTCGTCGGACTCGGCGAGCCGCACCAGCTCCAGCCGCTGCATCGCCTCCCGGGTCAGGCCCCAGCGCCGCGACAGATAGCGGCTGGTGATCAGTTTCTGCTCGGGGTGGTCGGCCAGCCAGCCCTCGCCGGCCCGCAGCAGCTTGTCCACCTCGTCCGGCGCCACCCAGTAGTGCTTGGCGTCGTCGAGCACCGGCAGCAGGACGTACAGCTGACGCAACGCGTCCGCCAGCCTCAACTCGCCCTCCAGGACGAGCCGTACGTACCGGGACTCCCCCCACTCGGGGAACTGCTCGTCCAGCGGTACGGCCACCGCGTCCACTCGCGACCAGCCGAGCGGCCCGAAGAGCTTTCGCGCCAGCTCGGCACCCCCACGGGCCGGCAGTGCGGGCACCTCGATCCGCAGCGGCATCGGCGCCGCCGCCCGCTCGGGCATCGCCTTGCAGGTGCCGCTCAGCGCGGACTTGAAGACGGTGCTCATCGCGACGGAGAGCAGCGAGGACGCGGCGTAGGGGCGGTCGTTGACGTACTGCGCCAGCGCCGCGTCAGGGGCACCGCCACGCCCCTTGCCCTTGCCCCGCCGCACCAGTGCCACGGGATCCACCTCCAGCAGCAGCGCCGCCGTGCAGTGCTCCGCGGACGCCTCGGGATAGAAGACATGCGCGATGCCATGGGAGGTGGAGAACGTCTGCGCCTTCTCGGGATGCTTGTGCAGCAGGAAACCGAGATCGGTGGCGGGACGCTCCGGGGTGCCGGTGGTACTGATCGTCAGGAACACACGTCCGAGTATGGTCCGGTTCATTCGCCCTCACCAGGCATTTTCACCTCTCCCCGGGCTTGGGTGTCGCCCCTCCTTCGTCGAGCAGCGCGGCCAGTTCCGCGATGGTGGCCGGACCGACCCGGCAGCAGCCGCCGGCCAGCCGCGCTCCGGCGTCCTGCCAGGCCCGGACCCGGCGGGTGTCGAACGTGGCGCCCCCGGTCCATCTCCTCCCCTTCGCATCCCAGCGTTCACCACTGTTCGGATAGACGACGACCGGCTTCCCGGCAGTCTCCGCCGCCGCCCGGACCGCCCCGTCCACGTCGGCCGGATCGCAGCAGTTCACCCCGGCCGCCACCACCTGCTCCTCTCCGCCGACGAGGGCGAACGCCTCCTCCAGCCGCTGCCCGGCCCTGGTCCGGTCACCGGTCACCGTGTACGAGAGCCAGACCGGCAGCCCGCACTCCCCCGCCACCCGCAGCAGCGCCTGCGCCTCGTCCGTGTCCGGCACCGTCTCCAGCGCCAGCGCATCGGGGCCGGCCGCAGCCAGGGCCTCGATCCGGGGGCGGTGGAAACGCTCCAGCTCCCGGACCGTGAGCCCGTAGCGGCCGCGGTACTCCGCCCCGTCCGCCGTCACCGCCCCGTACGGACCGACCGAGGCGGCGACCCAGACGTCCCGGTCCACCGCCCCGGCCGCCCGACGGGCCAGCTCCACGCTGCGGGCGAAGAGTCCTGCCGCTTCCGCCCGCCCGATCCCGCGCTGCCGGAACCCTTCGAAACTCGCCTGGTAGCTGGCGGTGATGAGCACCTGCGCCCCCGCCCGCACATACGCCGCGTGCGCGGCCTCGATCTGCTCCGGCCCGTCGGCGAGCAGCCGGGCCGACCACAGGGCGTCGGACAGATCGCAGCCCTGCGCCTCCAACTGGTTGGAGAGCCCGCCGTCGAGCAGGACCGTCCCCGCCGCGAGCGCGGTGGCGAGGGGGCGGGCGGGTGCACCGGCCGGGCGGCCGGGATCGTGGGCGGGTGACACCAGGGTCTCCTTGTCTCAGGCGAGCTGTGACTGGAATGGCTGGACCTGCGGCTTGTCTCAGGCGAGCTGTGACTGGACCTGCGACGAGATCAGCTCCAGGTGGTCCAGGTCGTCGAGGTCCAGCACCTGGAGGTAGATGCGCGAAGCCCCGATCGCGCCGAACCTGCCGATCTTGTCGACGACTTCCGCGGGCGAGCCGGCCAGTCCGTTCGCCTTCAGCTCCGCGACGTCCCGCCCGATGACGCCGGCGCGGCGCGCCACCTCCGCGTCGTCCTTGCCGACACAGACGACCAGGGCGTTGGAGTACACCAGGTCGTCGGGCCCGCGCCCCGCCTCCGCGGCTGCCGCCCTGACCCGGCCGAACTGCTTCTCGCTGTCCTCCAGCGAGGCGAACGGGATGTTGAACTCATCGGCGTACTGCGCTGCCAAGCGCGGCGTCCGCTTCGCGCCGTGCCCGCCGATCAGCACCGGCACCTTGGCCTGCGCGGGCTTGGGCAGCGCGGGCGAGTCAGTGAGCTGGTAGTACGTGCCGTCGTAACTGAACGTCTTGCCGACCTCGGTGGCCCACAGGCCGGTGACGATCGCCAACTGCTCCTCCAGCCGGCCGAACTTCTCCTTGGGGAAGGGGATGCCGTAGGCCTTGTGCTCCTGCTCGAACCAGCCGGCACCCAGACCCAGCTCGACGCGGCCGCCGGACATCTGGTCGACCTGCGCCACCTGGATGGCGAGCACACCGGGAAGCCGGAACGTCCCTGCCGTCATCAGTGTGCCGAGGCGGATCCGCTTGGTCTCGCGTGCCAGCCCGGCCAGCGTGATCCATGCGTCCGTCGGCCCGGGGAGGCCGTCGCCCTGCCCCATGCGCACGTAGTGGTCGGACCGGTAGAAGGCATCGAAACCGAGGTCCTCGGTCGCCTTCGCGACGGTGAGCAGTGTGTCGTAGCTGGCCCCTTGCTGGGGCTCTGTGAAGATTCGAAGATCCATGCATCCATCCTGCACCTCCGGATGCCACGCACTCCTCTCCGGTCGGTCTCCCCACGCCGCCGCGTCCCGGGCAACCCGGATGCCGGACGTTCAACCGATGTCGGCGCCCGGTCCCACCGGTCCGTGCAGCACGCCGTGCGGGCCGTCCCGCTCCCGGCCGCGCTCCATATCCTCCCGCCGCTCCCGGTCCCGCTCGTCGAGCACCCGGAGCATGCCGTGCACCCGGTCCGTCGACTCGTCGGCGGCGTCGATCGCCTCCATGCACTGCCAGTACAGGCCCTGCTCATCCGTCTCGCACGCCACCCCGACCAGGGCTATCCCCACCTCCCCGAGCAGCGCGCCGAGGCCGGCCAGGGCCGCTCGCGGATCGGCGACCTCGGAGAGCTGCGCCGCCCGGGCCACACCGGCCCGGGCCGCCGGGTGGTCCAGCGCCCCGTTGCTCCGTCCGCCGATCTCGCTGAGGCCGCTCGCCTCGCCCCGTAACTCCTTGGGGCCGCTCGCCGCCAGCCGGCTCCCGATCGCCTGCGCCAGCGCCTGGGCCTGCCAGGCCTCGGCGATGATGTCCGGCGTGCCCCGGCTCTGCGCCAGTGCCCTCCGGATGACTGCTACAAGCCGCTCCGCTTCCATCCCGTGCCCCCGTTCGACGCGAAAACCCGCTCACCTCTTCCATTACCCACAGTGAGGGTGGCGGTACCGAAAGGCCAGGGGATTTCGGAAATCTGTGGACACGAAATCGAATGTGAATAAGTCGATCACTCCGAAGAGTGACCGAAGGGGGGATCCACCGGCTCCGGCACCGGGAAGCGCCCCTCATTCCGCTCGATCTTGGCCTCCAGCGCGGCCAGCACATCGATCCCCAGCACCTCGCAGAACTGCAGCAGGTAGGCGAGAACGTCCGCGACCTCGTCCGCCACCCTGGGTGCCGTCGCGGGGTCCTCCATCACCCGCGCCGACTGTTCCGGCGTCAGCCACTGGAAGATCTCCACGAGTTCGGCGGCTTCCACGCTCAGCGCCGACGCGAGGTTCTTCGGGGTGTGGTACTGCTCCCAGTCGCGTGCGGCCGCGAATGCCGCGAGCCGCCGCTGGAGCGCGTGTACGTCGAGTTCTGTCACGGCCCCAGGTCTACCACCGCGCCTCGGCCGGGCCCGCGGGCAGCCGGCGTACCGGGGCCGCACCCGGCCAGGCGGTACCGGGGCCGCACCGTGCCAGGCGGTACCGGGTCCGCACCGTGCCAGGCGGTACCGAGGCCGCACCCGGTCACCGCGTACCGGGGCCGCCGCACCCGGTCACCGCGTACCGGGGCCGCCGCACCCGGTCACCGCGTACCGGGGCCGCCGCATCCGGTCACGGCGTACCGGATGCGTGGTGGCCCCGTCGCACGTCCCCTACGCCCCCGGCACACCCGCCGCCGTCACGCCCTCGACCTCCATGCCGACCGGAGACAGCAGGAAGACGTTCCGGTCCACGCGATGCATTCCGCTGCCCAGCCCGAAGACGACGCCGCTGGTGAAGTCCAGGATCCGCTTGGCCACATCGGTCTCGGCACTGGTCAGGTCGAGGAGTACCGGAATCTGCGCGACCAGGTACTCGGCGACCTCCCGCGCATCCGCGAAGATCTGGACCCGCAGTACCACCATGCGTCGCTGCTCGGCGCTCTGCTGCTCGTCCTGGACCGTGCGGTGGTCCACTCGGGAGGGCCACTCGTTGCGACTGCGCAGCGGTACGACCTGGGCCAGCCCCTCCCACTGCTCGTCCGTGACGTCATACCTGTCGTACCTGCTCACCGGACCACCCCGTCTGTGCATCGGTTGGCGTTGCGCCGGCTGCGCTCACTGTTCATCGGGCAATTCTCTCGCCCCTCACCCGTTCGGCCTACCAGCGACACGGTTCAGGAACCGATCGGAACCATCGGCCGGCCGTCCGGCTCCCACTCCGGGCCCGCGGACACGGTGGTGTCGAGGGGGGTGAAACGTACCGGAAGATGCACCAGAGCGCGGTGGAACGGGCCCGGTCGCCAGAGGAGTTCGCCCACCGGAACAGCTAGTTCCGCATCGCACAGCTGACTGGTGAGCTGCTCGATCGCGGTCATCGCGACGAGCAGGGCCGGCTGCTTCGCTGGACACCGGTGGGGGCCGGCCGACCAGGCCAGGTGAGCACTGCCCCCGGACCGCACCACTGCGTCCGAACTGACGGGCTCCGACTGGGTGTTGGCCGCTCCGAAGGAGACCAGGACGAGCTGCCCGGCGCGCAGCCGGACCCCGTGGAACTCGGTGTCGTGACGCGGGTAGTGCGCCGCCATATTGGCGATCGGCGGATCCTGCCACAGGACCTCGTTGATCGCCTCGTGAGCGGTCATCGCACCACCGTGCAGTGAGCCCGCGTACCGCTCGTCGGTGAGCATGTGCAGGATCGCGTTGCCGATCAGGTTGGTCGTCGGGTCGTGACCCGCACTCATCAGCAACGTGATCTGACGCACAGTCTCGTCGTTGTCCAGGTTCGCCGGATGTGCGAGGAAGTACGAGGTGAGGTCGCGGCGCGGCCGGGCCCGCCGGTCGGCGACGAGGCGGGTGACGACGTCGACGAGGTCGGCGTACGCGGCGGCGGCGCCCTCGGCCGAGTTCATCATGCCGCCGATGCCGCCCACGATCCGTTCGCCGTCCGCGGGATCGACGCCGAACCAGGTGACGAAGACGTGCAGCGGGAGCCGTCGGGCGTACTGGGTGACGAGGTCGCCGCTCCCCGTCTCCGCGAACGCCCCGATGAGCTGCTGGGCGACCCTGGCCACCTCGGCGCGCAGGATGTGCGGTTCGATCAGGGCGAGGGTGTCGTTGATGGCCTCGCGGTAACGGGTGTGCTCCGCGCCGTCGCTGAACAGCGCGGTGGGGCGGTGCCCGAGCACGGGCAGCACCGGGGAGTCCGCGGGGACCGTCGCCTGCCAGGCGCGGGGGTCCTTGCTGAACGTGTGGGTGTCGCGCAGCAGATCGACGGCCGCCTGGTAGTCGGTGACGAGCATCGCCTCGACGCCGGGGGCGATCCGGACCGGCGCGAGGGGGCCCTGCTCGCGCAGTCTGCGGTAGTGGCCGTGCGGGTCGGCCGCGAAGTCGGGGCCGTACAGCGCCATGGGCTGAGGCGGCTGCGGATGTGAAGTCATGACGGGTCCTCGGGCTGCGGCAGTCGGGTCAGCACGTGCTCGGCCAGCGCGATCAGGGCGTCGATGCTGCCGCGCCGCTCCCTCGCGTCGCACTGGACCAGCGGGGTCCCGGCGTCGAGGTCGAGATGGGCGCGCAGGACCTCGTCGCTGTGGGCGGGGGCGTCGGGGAAGCGGTTGACCGCGACGGCGTACGGCAGGCCCTGCTCCTCGACCATGTCCATGACGGCGAAGGAGTCGGCGAGCCGGCGGGTGTCCACCAGGACGAGCGCGCCCAGTGCCCCGCGCGCGATGTCCTCCCACAGCGGCAGGAACCGATCCTGGCCGGGGGTGCCGAACATGTACAGCACGAGGTCGTCCAGGACGGTGAGGCGCCCGAAGTCGATGGCGACCGTCGTCGTGGTCTTCTCGGGGAGCCCCGCGGTGTCGTCGAGCAGGGTGCTGGACTGGGTCATCGCCTCTTCGGTGTGGAGCGTCGGGATCTCCGAGAGGGTCCGGATCAGGGTCGTCTTGCCCACGCCGAAGGGACCCGTGACGACAAGTTTCATCAGGGTCCGGGCGGCAGCCGGCAAGTAGCCGACGTCCGTCCGGTCAGTGGAGGGAGCGGAGTCCAACGAGCAGCCTCTCGACGAGCGACCGGTCGATCTCCCCGGCACTGGGTATCGGCGGTCGCGTGAGCAGAAGTCCGGCGGCCGCGAGGTCCGTGGCCAGGAATACGGTGGCGCTGACCGGCAGGTCCAGATGGGCCGCGCACTCGACGACGGTGAGGGCGCCCGGCTCCAGCAGGTCGCACAGCCTGCGCTGCTCCGAGCCGGTGTCCTGCGGCAGGGCCTCCTCGGTGCGCACGAGCACGGCGAGCCGGTCGAGCGCGGGACCGGTGGGCCGGGACCGGCCTCCGGTGACGAGGTAGGCGGGGATCAGGCGGCGTCCTGGGCCGGCTGTCATGGCCGGGGTGCGGAGTCCGGTTGGCGGGCGGGCGCGTGCATCGCCCGCGTCAGCGCGGTGACCTGCACCTGCATCTGGTAGGCGATGTCGCCGAGCTTGGCGCCGGGTTCGGCGAACAGGGCGAGCGTGGTGTTCTTCCCCGCCGGTACGACGATGGCGAAGCCCAGGTCCGACTCGACGACCGTCTGGGCCAGTTGCGGGGCCTCCACGTTGGTGAAGGCGGTGGTGAAGGCGCGGGCCGCGGCGTGCAGCGTGGCCGTCATGGCGGCGACCCGTTCGCCGGACGCCCGGTCGAGGCCGGGTGAGGCGCCCTCGATGAGGCCGTCGCCGGTGGCGACCACGGCGTGCTGGACTCCGGGCAGTTCCAGCAGCGGGGTCAGCACCCATGCGAGGTCACCGGTGGTGGGGCTGGGGGCGCTCACTTCTCGTCGTCTCCTTGGTCGTCCTGGTCGCCCAGGTGGTCGTGGCCGTCGGCATCCGGTGCAGGGGCCCGCCCGGCGACGCTCCTGCCGATCAGGGTGCCCTGCTGGAGTGCCGCCCAGGAAGACTCGGCCTGTTCGGGTGTACGGGACACCCGTCCGGCGGCCGGGGCGGCGGGGGTCGTTTCGGCGGCCACGGGGCGCGGCGCGCGCCGGCGTCTGCTGGGCAGCCCCGAAGGTGCCGCGGAGGGCGGCGGTTCCTGCGGTACGGGCTCCGCGAGGGCGGCCGGGCGCTCCGGGCCGGGGGCGGCCGACACGGGCACCGGGGCCAGGACGGAAAGGGTGTGGTCGTCCTCCAGCACGGTCAGCAGATGAGCGGGGACCCGCAGGATCGTTCGCATGCCACCGAACGGCGAGGCCTCGATGTGGCAGTGGAAGCCGTACTGCACCACCAGCCGGCCGACGACGGCGAACCCGGTCTGCGGTGGGTCGCCCAGCTCGGTCAGCAGCACCTCGGCGGGCCCGGCCAGCAGCGCGCGGGCACGGTCGAGCGCGTCGTCGTCCATGCCGATGCCCGCGTCGTCGACGACGAGGAACGCGCCCCGGCCGCCGCTCTGCTGGACCGTCACCTGCACATCGGTGTCGGGGTGCGAGTAGGCGGTGGCGTTGGCGAGCAGCTCGGCGAGGGCGATCGCGAGGGGTTCGGCCGCCCGTGCGGCGAGTGCGAGGCGCTCGTCGCGCAGGTGGTTGGCCACCTTGATCCGCTCGTAGCCGGCGACCCGGGACTGGGCGCCGAGCACGATCTCGACGAGGGGTGAGCTCTGCCGGGCCAGGCCCGGCCACGCGTCGCAGAGCACGGCGGTGGACTGGGTGCGGCGCAGCGCGAGTTCGTTGCGGAAGTCCAGTTGCAGGATGCGCGGATCGTCGTACTCGTGCTGGAGTTCGTGCAGCAGCTGCTGGGACTGGTTGAGCAGGGACTGGATCTTGGCCGAGGTACCGCGCATCGCCGCGCGGGCGGCCGCGTCGACGCGCTGCCGCTCCTCCATGACCGCGGTCCTGGCCGCCTGCACGGCCTCGGTGAGCAGCCGGGCCGCGCCGCCGTCGACCTCGGCGGCCTCCCGCAGTCCGGGGACCTGGGCGCTGGGGTGGGAGAGGGCGAGCGCGGCGGCGGGGATCCGCTTGTGCGCCAGCTGCCGGATCTCGTCGACGAGGGCCGCGGTACGGGCCTCGGCGGCCTTCGCCTGGCGTTCGGTGAGCTCTGCGTGGGCCACGGCCAGCTGTTCCGAGCGGTTTGCCCGGTAGGCGCGTGCCGTTGCTGCCACGGCGGCTATGACGGCGACCACCGTCACGATCCATGCCATGCCGTTACCGCGTTTCTGTCGTCGGGTCGGTCCTGTGGCCGGGGCGGCAGAGGACCGGGCGGTCAGTCCGCCCGGCCAGCCGTCCCACGGGCCTGCTCCACTTCTTGCGCGACCGCTGCGACGTCGGTCATGACCTGGAGCACGCCGGGGAGTTCGGAGCCGTCGAGCTGCCGGTACTCGCTGCCGATCGTGACCACCAGCCGCTCGGGGAGGCCGAGTTCGGGGTGGCGCCCCTCCCCGATGACCCGGCGGGCCGCCTCGACGGCGGGCACCCCGGCGGTGTGGAAGGCGTGGGCGCGCTCCCGCACGTACTCCAGGTAGACGATGTGGTCGCGTACGCCGGCCCGGTCGAGGACGGGTCCGTGACCCGGCACGACGGTCTCGGCCCCGGTGGCCAGTACCTGTTCACAGGCCGCGATCACATTGCTCAGCGGACCGGCCCAGTGGATCGGGTGGTCGCCGGGCTGCTGCGGGGTCGAGGAGAAGATGATGTCGCCGCTGAACACGACGCCCTGCGCGGGCAGGTGGACCATGAGGTCACCCGTGGTGTGCGCGGACGGCAGGGACGTGATGCGGACGGGGTACTCGCCCAGGGTCAGTTCGAGCTCCCCGGTGAAGTAGGTCGTCGGCCGGACCGGGTCGGTCTGCGACCAGTCGAAGGGGCCGAAGTGACGGCCGAGGTAGGCGCCGAGCGCGGTGGCCGGATCGCTCCCGTTGACCAGGGCGTGCTGCTGCTGCGGAGTGGGCTCGTAGTGGATGTGCTCCCGGGCCTCGCGGGTCGCGATGATCTCCGCGTCGGGGAGCACACCCGCGCCCCAGAAGTGGTCCCCGTTGGCATGCGTGACGATCACGCGGTCGATGGAGACACCGTCGGGCAGCAGCTTCGTGCTCTCGGCCAGGAACTGGCCCGCCAGCACCGTGTCGTACGGCGTGTCGATCCAGAGCGCGCCACGGGGCGAGACGAGCAGGCCGCAGTTGGCCAGCCCCCAGCCCCGTTTCGGCGGGAGCCATGCGTACAGGCCCCGGCCCAGGTCAACGACGTCTCCACCCGTGATCGACATGGTCGCGATTATGCCGACCCCGATCCGGTCGCGCGTTCGAACCCGGCCACGACCCGGCTCCGTTGGCGTGAAATCGCCCCTCCGCCGATCCGGTGACGGTCGGCCGGTGACGGAACGAGAGCGGCCGGACAGGCCACCGCAGTGGACAACTGGGACACTTTTAGGCAGATCCCTTGACTCCGCTTACCTATGCCACCGGTGCGGGGCGGGCCGTCGTCAAACCGACGGAGGCCGATTACCCACTGAGCATGGCCGGAAACAGACACCGGAAACCCCGGGCGAGTCCGCCGAAGCGGGCCGCCCGGGGCTGGTGGCTCATGGACTAGTAGGTCGTGGGCACGTTCCACTGCTGGTTGGCACCGCCGTGGCAGTCCCAGAGACCGAGCGCGGTGCCGTTCGCGGTGTCGCTGCCCGGGACGTCGAGGCAGCGGCCGGACGCCTTGTTGACGAGTGCGTGCGTGGTGCCGTTGTACGTCCATTGCCGGGCCGGGTCGGTGACCGCCCCGCCCGCACCGGTCCCGGCACAGTCACGTACGCGCACGGCTGCGCCGTCGCCGGTGCCGTCCGCGGTGAGGCAGTAGTCCGACGGGAGCCGCAGGGTGCCGTCGGCCGCCCTCACCCAGGCCTGGTTGGCGCCGCCCGAGCAGGTGTAGAGGTCGGCGGCCACACCGTCCGAGACCCCTCCGAAGGCGTCCAGACACTTCCCGGCGAGCCCGGTCACCGCGCCGCGCACCGAGTTGCCGACGGCGAGGTTCTGCACGGTGGAGCCGGCGGCTACGTCGATCCGGGTCGCGCAGGCGTTGTCGCTGCTGGACGTGGAGGCGACGGCGCCCGTGACCGTACCGCCGTTGCCGGTGGGCACCCCGAAACGGGCGTCGCTGAACGGCTGGTCGTAACAGGTGGCGCGGGAGTTGTTCCACTCGAAGTACTCCGTCCAGTCCACCATCCCGGAGGGCGAGATGGCGGCGGCCGGCGTCTTGATGCTGCCGAGCTTGTACGAGGTGCCCGTGACGGTGTCCGAGACGGTGGCGCCGAACCAGCCGTCGCCCTCGGCCGCGACCTTGAACGTGTAGCGGTGAGCGGCGGTCCAGTCGAGGTTCATCCGGCAGCTCATGCCTTCGCCCTCGCCGCCGAAGGTCTGGCACCAACTGCCGGTGGAGCCCGCTCTGGCCTCGGAGACGTCCCAGACGGAGAAGAGGAGGGTCCGCTTCGACCCTCCGTTGGACTGCATCCCGAAGTACGCGCCGCTGCCCTTGTCGAAGCCGAACTGGTGGCTCCAGAAGACGTTCGCCCGGTATCCGGGGTCGTGCAGGACGGTGGTGGACCAGGTGACGTCGGTCAGTACCGGAGCACCGGAGAAGGAGTAGTTGGTGTAGGTGCCGGGAGTGATTCCCAGCTCCGCTGCCCGGGTGGGGGCGGCCGTGCCGAGCTCCGTGGCCTGGGTAGGGGCGGCCGTGCCGAGCAGGGCCAGAGCGGCTGCCGCGGCGGTGGCGGTGAGGGTGCTGAACAAGTGGCGCAGGGTCATGTGTTGCACCTGCTTCTGGTGGGGGGATGGGGATCGTTGCCCTTGCATGCACCGGCTCGGTGCATCCGTGCGGTGAAACCCGCCGGACGGGGCCGTGGCCCCGTCCGGCCTCTCCCGGTCAGATCCTCAAGACCGGCCGTATCGGCCTGCCCTATGTACGGACCTGCCCGCGTTCGAAGTACGCGACCAGCTCGGGGTCGAGGGCCGGCACGTCGTACGGCACACCGCCCTCGCGCAGGGAGCGGGTCGCGAGGACGCCTGCCGCGACGCTCATCCGGGCAGCGACCGGTGAGGTATCCGTGACGCCCCCGTCGCGCACGAACCGGCAGAACTCCTCCATGATCCGGGCGTCGCCCCCGCCGTGCGAACCGCCGGCCTCGGGCACCCGGTAGGTGATGTCGGCGTCGGCGCGGTACCCGCTGGGTCCGGTGTTCCAGACCTTGACCTCGTCACCGGGGCTGTCGCCGAAGTTCTCCAGCCGCCCCTCGGTGCCGATGACGGTGTAGTTGCGCCAGTAGTCGGGGGTGAAGTGGCACTGCTGGTAGGCGGCCACCACGCCGTTGTCGAGCTGCATGTTCATGACCGAGACGTCCTCGACGTCGACGATGTGGTGGAGGTCCTTGCGAGCCGTCGGCGGCCAGTCGAACTCCCGCAGCCAGTTGTCCGGGCGCGGGGTGTCCGCCTCGCGGCGCGGCAGGTCACCGTAGACGAGCAGGTCGCCCAGTGCGTTGACGCGCCGGGTGTAGCCACCGGCCAGCCAGTGCAGCACGTCGATGTCGTGCGCGGCCTTCTGGAGGAGCAGCCCGGTGGTCCGGGTCCGGTCGGCGTGCCAGTCCTTGAAGTAGTAGTCGCCGCCGTAGCCGACGAAGTGGCGCACCCAGACCGTCCTGGGCTCCCCGATGTCGCCGCGGGCGATGATGTCGCGCATCAGCCGTACGACGCCCATGTGCCGCATGTTGTGGCCGACGTAGAGCCGGGTCCCGGTCTCGTACGCGGCGCGCAGGACGTTGTCGCAGCTCTCGACGGTGATCCCCAGCGGCTTCTCCACGAAGACCGCCTTGCCGGCGCGGAGCGCGTCGATCGCGATGGCCTCGTGCGTGTCGTCCGGCGTGGCGATGACGACCGCGTCGAGGTCGTCCCGGTCCAGGAGCAGCTTGTAGTCCTCGACCGCGACGTCGGTGGCGAAGGCCTCGGCCTCGCGACGGCGCACCTCGGGGTCCAGGTCACAGACGGCGGTGATCGCCGATCCCTGCCCAGGACGATGGGCTGACAGCGCGATGGAACGGCGCAGGCCGAGTCCGATGACACCGAATCGCAGGTCTGACACGGGAATCCCTTCTGTCACGACGACAGCCACATGGTTCCCGACTGCGCACCTCATGGCAAGAGTTGTTCACTTAAGGGTGCTCACGAACATCTCCTGACATTCATCAGCCTTCGCGGGCGCGCGTGGAGAGGATGCGAGGTCAGAGAGGGGTGCACCGGAGCCCTCGGGACCACGGCGAACGGAAGGGGGCGGACCGGAACGGACCGGTCAGACCGGTCAGACCGCGATGACGGTGACGCCGGCCTCGGTGAAACGCGCGGCGGCCTCGGGCGCGATGCCCTTGTCGGTGACCAGGAAGTCGACCACTCCCAGGTCGCAGACCCGGGCGAAAGCCCGCTTGCCGATCTTCGACGAGTCGGCCGCCACCACCACCCGCTGGGCCTGCTGGGCGAGCAGCCGGTTGATGCTGGCCTCGCCCTCGTGGTGGACGTACGCGCCGCGCTCGGTGTCGATCGCGTTGACGCCCAGCACGGCGAGGTCCAGCGTGATCTCGCCCAGCACGCCGCTGGCCAGCGGGCCCGTCAGCTCGTACGACTGGGGCCGGGCCACTCCGCCGGTCACCACGATCTTGATCTGCGGCCGGATCACCAGCTCGTTGGCGATGTTGAGGGCGTTGGTGACCACCGTCAGGGTCGGCTGGCCGGACGTTCCGCCCGCGCCCTCACCCACGAGGTCGGAGCGCACGGCGAGCGACCGCGCCACCTCGGTAATGGTGGTGCCGCCGGTCAGCCCCACCACCTCGCCGGCCGCGACCAGTTCCGCGACGGCCCGGCCGATGGCCTGCTTCTCCGGGGCGTTGCGTCCCGTCTTGTAGCGCAGCGCCAGCTCGTAGCTGACCCCGTGCGCGACCGCGCCGCCCCGGGTGCGAGTGAGCAGGTGCTGCTCGGCCAGCTGGTCCAGGTCCCGGCGGATGGTCGCGGCCGAGACATCGAGGGCACCTGCGGCATCCTCGACGTCCACCCGGCCGTGTTTGCCGACGAGTTCCAGCAGCGCGTTCCACCGGGCATCCCTGGACAAGAGAACTCTCCTTACGGGTCCGGTCCGCGAGCACCCATCCCCTTGGGCGCGATCACCGGACACGCGCAAGCGTCGCACAAGGCTCCGACGAGTCAAACCATCGAGTCCGACCGCCGCGCGAGCCATTTGCAAGATTCATGCTTGATAATGCTTGCTCATCGCGAGTAATGTGCGTAAACGAGCATCCCACCCCGAGTATGGAGTGCAAAAGTGTCATTTGTCGAGATCGAGACTGCCAGTCAGCCGGACTGCTGGCGCCGCGCCGCGGACCTCGCTCCCAGTCACGCCGCCGCGCTGCCCGCCCGCGGGGAGCGCATCGCGGTGGTCGGCTGCGGCACCTCGTTCTACATGGCTCAGGCATACGCCTCGCTCCGGGAGGAGTCCGGACAGGGCGAGTCCGACGCCTTCGCCGCTTCGGAGTTCCCCGCCCGCCGCCGCTACGACCGCGTCGTCGCCCTCACCCGCTCCGGCACCACGACGGAGGTGCTCGAACTGCTCGACCGGCTGCGCGGGACCACCCCCACCGTGGCCATCACCGCCGACCCGAACACCCCGGTGATGACGTCGGCCGACGCCGTCATGGTTCTCGACTTCGCGGACGAGCAGTCCGTCGTGCAGACCCGGTTCGCCACCACCCTGCTGACGCTGCTCCGCGCCAACCTCGGCCTGCACACCGACGCCGTCATCCGCGACGCGGAGACGGCGCTGGCCGAGCCGCTACCCGAAGGGCTGCTGGACTGCACCCAGTTCACCTTCCTGGGCCGCGGCTGGACGGCCGGTCTGGCCAACGAGGCCGCGCTGAAGATGAAGGAGGCCTCGCTGTCCTGGACGGAGGCGTACGCCTCGATGGAGTACCGCCACGGTCCCATCAGCATCGCCACCACCGGCACCGCGACCTGGACGTTCGGCGCCGCCCCCGAGGGCCTGCGCGAGCAGGTCCTCGCCACCGGGGCCCGCTGGGTGGAGAGCGGCCTGGACCCGCTGGCCGAACTGGTCCGCGTCCAGCGCCTGGCCATCGCCCGCGCCGCCGCCCGTGGCCTGGACCCGGACAGCCCGCGCCACCTGACCCGTTCGGTGGTCCTGGAGGACGCCTGAGCTTCTCCTTGAACGAGGACGCCTGAGCTTCTCCTCGCACCCTGCGCCCGTTGCGGCGTGAGAGACACCTTCTGGCGGCGCCCGGTGCTGCCGGCGTCGCCGGAAGGTGCCCCTTGCGGTTCGAGGTCGTGGCACGATGTGCGGCATGACGACGAACCGAAAGGTCCATGCCGCGTAGCCGGCCGGGACGTGTCCGGGCCGGCATCCCCCGCCACCGGACACCGGAAACGGGGCCTGCCGTCGACGGCGTGTCCTCGCGTACACAGTCCGAGATCCTCCGCCTCGAACACACCCGCAACTATCTGCGGCCCGGGGACGTCAGCACGGCCCTGCGCCTGTGGAAGGACTACGTCCACCGCCCCGAACGCCAACTCTGGCATGGCTACGAGTGGGGCGACGTGCACTGGTACTGCTGCGGCAATCCCCTCGAAGCCCGGGCCCTCCTGGATACCGTGATGCAGGCCATGCCGGCCCGAAACGCCCGCGAACTCCGGCGGGTCGTCAGCCGGTTCGACGCCGTGTGGAACCGGCCGTCAACACCGTAAGGCCCCTGATGTGAGCGCGTTCGCGCACCGGGGAACCGGCCGCCCGTCGTGGGGCGGCCGGTCTTCCCGTCCGTCCGGTCACCCGGTCCCGCGCCGTCAGGACTCCTCGAAGTAGGCGTCCAGGACCGCGTCGAAGCCCTCCGTCCACTCCTTGAGGCTGCTCCTGGCGGCCGCTTCGACCTCGGCGTTGAACCAGCGCCGGTTCGATATGTGGACCGTGATCGTGAACCGGCGGCCGAACCGGGCCGGCTTCAGTTCGACAGCACCGATCTCGTCCCACTCGAAGTCGGCCTCCTGGTCGTCCAGCGTGAACCGGATGCCCGTGCGGTCCGCGGAGATCGAACCGCGTCGGTCGCTCACCTCGAACGACGGGCCGTCCGCGCCCTCGTCCTCGAACGACGGGCCGTCCGCGCCCTCGTCCTCGGACGACGGGCCGTCCCCCGCCTCGTCCTCGTTCTCGTCCTCCTCGTCGTCCGCCGCCTTCGTGGCGACGGGCTCGCCGTCAGGCGCTGCGTCCTCGGATGCGGCCTCCACGACAGCATCGTCGGGCGCGGCGCCCTCGGGTGCGGGCTCCTCGGTCTGCTCCGGGTCCTCGTCCGCCTTCGCGGCGATTCGGGGGGCCGTGAGACCAGGGATGTACGCCGGGTCTGTCCCTGCGGCGTACGCGGGCTGAGTGTTCGGATCTATGCGCTGCTCCACGGCGGGCAGTATGGCCGACGAACCTGTACGGGGCCAGTGAGGCGCCCGTTGACCGCTTCCACCCCCGGTACCGGAACACGGAAAGGGGCGGGCCCGCCCCTCCCCTCCCCGTCGCCCCCCTCCGCCCGTCGGGCCAGCCCCACTGGCGGGCGTCGTCGTTGATCCGGGTCCAGGTGGTACCCGCATCCGTGGAGCGGAAGACACCGCGCACGCCGCCGATCTTCGCAGTGCCAAAGAGCGTCCGGTACGAAGCTCCCGCGGCCACCTTGCCGAAGCCGACCGAGTCCGCCTGCTCGACCCCGGACAGCTTGGCGAACGTCGCGCCCGAGTCGCGACCTGGACCCAGGCCCGGGACTACAGCAGCACGCCGGACCGGCCCCAGTGGCCCCAGTCCACCCAGTCGAGCAGCGGAGTCCACTGCTTGCCCGCCTCGTCCCAGCGGTAGGCACCGCCGATGTCGGTGCGGGCGTAGGCGAGGTTCTTCTCCGACCGGTTGAAGACGATGCCGGGGACGAAACCTCCGCC
This sequence comes from Streptomyces sp. NPDC050422, assembly GCF_044458665.1. Classification (NCBI taxonomy): domain Bacteria; kingdom Bacillati; phylum Actinomycetota; class Actinomycetes; order Kitasatosporales; family Streptomycetaceae; genus Streptomyces; species Streptomyces sp. NPDC050422. The sequence continues at coordinate 246,734 of NZ_JBITIE010000001.1, read as the reverse complement.
GTCGATGCGGACGTACTTCCAGTCGTACGTGTCCGCAGCCAAGGACACATCGGATGCTTCGGCGGCTGGTACGGCATCGATGGTGCGCGCCGATGCCGGGGCGCCGGTGGCGAACAGGCCGGCGTGAGAGGGAGTGCTGCCAGGAGGGAGGCAAGGGGGCTGGCGCTTGGGCGCACGGAAACATCCTCTCCGAACGAGACCGCCGACAGCGGAGGTACAGGGCGGGTACGGATACGAGAGCGCTCCCATACGCGTCCCGATGGTAGCGGCGCGGGCCTTTCGGGAGAAGGGTGGTACGCAGGATTCATCGGATGACTTGGGCCTGACTCTCCGTCGCTACCCGGGTTGTGTCCGGCAATTCACCCCAAGCGTCGGGGCAGCCCGCCCGCCCGGACCGACCCGGACCACCCACCCGCACCCGGACCGCCCGCCCGGACCGTGCGGGAAACCGCAGTACGGACGTACGTCATGCCGCACCACCTCCGACGGCAACCCGCATACCGGCGCAGGCCGGCGGTTCCTAGCGTGGCCGGGGAGTCGTGGCGCCCTGCTACGACCATGCCCCACCGTCTGGAGACCCCGCATGGACCCCGCGCTGCTCGCCCTGCCGCAGGAACCCGCCGGGGGCGTCGCCGGCTGGGCGGCGAACCTCGTCGACACCCTGGGCGGCCCTGGGGCCGGCCTCGCCATCGCGCTGGAGAACCTCTTTCCGCCCCTGCCGAGCGAGGTGATCCTGCCACTGACGGGTTTCGCCGCGGGACAGGGTGTGATCCCGCTGGCCTCCGCCCTGTTCTGGACCACGCTGGGCTCGGTGGCCGGGGCGGCCGCCCTGTACTGGATCGGGATGCTGTTCGGCCGCGAGCGAATGCACGCCCTGTGGGGGCGGCTTCCGCTGGTCAGGAGCTCCGACCTGGAGCGCACGGAGGCGTGGTTCGTCCGACACGGCACGAAGGCCGTACTGCTCGGCCGCATGGTGCCGATCTTCCGGAGTCTGATCTCCGTACCGGCGGGCCTGGAGCGGATGCCGCTGCCGGTGTTCCTCGGACTGACCGCTGTGGGCAGCCTGGCCTGGAACACGGTGCTGGTGATGGCCGGTTACTGGCTCGGCGATGAGTGGGACACGGTGGGTACCTACGTCGGGTTCCTCTCCAAGGCCGTACTGCTCCTGGTCCTGGCGGCGCTCGCGCTGTACGTCGTCGTGCGCGTTCGGTCCGGGCGGGCACGGGCCCAGCACCGCCGTAACCCCTGAGGCGCTGCCGTGTCCGCCGGCCCCGCGAGCCCGGCATGTTCCGCACACGAGACGCTAGGGTCGGTGAACGTGACAGGCGACGCGGAAGACACCCCCGCCCCTCGCTCCTCCGTGCAGCAACCCAGTTTCGCCCGACGGTTGTCCGGGGTCGCCGGTGCGCTCCTGGGCTGCGTGACCGCACTGGCCGGACTCGTCCACTTCGCCGTGGCCGGGGCCCTGCTGGGCGCCTTTCTGCTGTGGCCCCGCACCCGCGGCCGCGCGCGGTCCCTCCTGGTCGCGGGGGTCCGGAGACTGACGCGGATCGAGCGATGGCGCCGGTCCGTCTTCTTCCATGACCGGTTCCCCGAACACCGCGCCTCCGATCAGCAGGTCCTGCGCTATCTGGCCTCCCGCACCTACGCCGGGCTGCTGTGCGCGGTGGTGACCGCACTGCTGGCGTTCGGCCTCGTACTGGCCGGGCTGCTCGCGGCCGGGGTCGCCCGGTCCACGCTGGGCTGGCAGGAGTTGCTCACCCAGGTGGTCCTCGGCTCCGTACTGCTCTTCCTCGATGTGCAAGGGCTGTTCTCGCTCGCCGCGCTCGACGCCCGGCTCGCGCGCGAGTGCTTCGGGCCCGGTGAACGGGAGCTGCTGGAGCGGCGCATCGGAGAACTCGCCGCGAGCCGCGCCGCGGTGGTGCGGGCGGTGGACAGCGAGCGGCGACGGGTCGAGCGCGATCTGCACGACGGGGTGCAGCAGCGGCTCGTGGCGCTCGCGATGCTGCTCGGCCGCGCCCGCCGCGCCCGAGACCCCGGGCAGGCGGACACGTTGCTGGCACAGGCGCACAGGGAGTCGGGCGAGGTGCTCGCCGAACTGCGCGAGGTGGCCTGGCGGGTCTATCCGACCGCGCTCGACAGCCTGGGGCTGCGGGAGGCGCTGGGCGGGGTGGCGGAGCGGTGCTCGCTCCCCGTCCGGGTGGCGTACGACGCATCGGGAGCGCTGCCGCCGCCCGTCGAGACGGCTGCGTACTTCGTCGTGTCGGAGTCCGTGACGAATGCCGCCAAGCACTCCGGGGCAGGAGACGTTCTCGTAAGTGTCGTGCGGAGAGGCGAGGTCCTCACCGTGCGCGTCCGCGACGACGGGAGCGGCGGCGCGGACCCGGAAGGCAGCGGACTGGCCGGGCTGCGCGGCCGGGTCGCCGCGATCGACGGCATGCTGGACGTCCACAGCCCTGCCGGGGGCCCCACCACCGTGACCGCGGAGCTGCCATGCGTGTGATTCTTGCCGAGGACTCGACCCTGCTGAGGGAAGGACTGGTCCGGCTGCTCACCGAGGAGGGCCACGAGGTGCTCGCCTCCGTCGGTGACGCCGAGGCGCTGCTGTCGGAGGTCGCTTCGCGGTCGCCGGACATCGTCGTCACCGACATCCGGATGCCGCCGACGCACAAGGACGAGGGCTTGCGCGCCGCGGTGGAGATCCGCGGGCGGTGGCCGGACATCGGGGTGCTCGTCCTGTCGCAGTACGTGGAGCGCGCCTACGCGGCCCAGTTGCTCGCCTCGAACGCCGAGCGGGTCGGCTATCTCCTCAAGGACCGGGTCGCGCAGGTGGAGGAGTTCCTCGACTCACTGGAGCGGATCCATGCGGGCGGGGCCGTCTTCGACCCCGAAGTCGTACGCCAGTTGGTCATCCGCAGCGCGCACGGCGACCCTCTGTCGCGGCTGACGCCGCGCGAGCGCACCGTGCTGGAGGCGCTGGCACAAGGCCACACGAATGCGGCCATCGCGCAGCAGCTGCACATCTCGCTGAGCGCGGTCGAGAAGAACCTGAACGCGGTCTTCGACAAGCTGGGGCTGGCCCACACCACCGGCTACAACCGCCGGATCCTCGCGGTGTTGCGCTACCTGGAGGCGTAACGACCCCCGGGCTCACGCGTACCAGTCGGCCATCCCGGGCGGGTCGCACAGTTCGAGTACCACCTCGCCCGCCTCGGAGGTCATGCCCCCGACGGGCCGGACCCGGTCGCCGACGTTCACCAGGTGCGGAGCGGCGCCCACGATGCGGCACCGGTACACGAACCCTTCGGGGAACCGGACCAGGGACTCGTTGCGCATGACCCGCGAGTAGCGGTTCACGACGCTGGAGCGCACGACGACCCCGTGGCCCTCGCTCTGCTCCGCTTCCAGATCGCTCGACGCGCATACGGGGCACAGGAGTTTACGGAAGGACGCGGTGCCGCACCACCGGCACACCTGGTAGACCAGACCCTCCCTGCTGTGCGGCCCCGCTGCGTCGCGAGCAGTGGGCTCCACGTCGATTCCGGTGATGAACACGCCTCGGCCTCCCGCGCTCGACTCGGTGTGCCGCACCTCCGGCGGCGGCACACCGGCACCGTATGGCACTTAGTTCCACGAAGTAAAGGTACTGAGTGCCGGGGAACGAAGAACTGCCGAGTGAACTACCTCTCAGTGGTGCCGCGTTCCTCGCCGAGAGCCGATTCGATGCGCTGCACGACGCGCCACATCGGGGCGCCCTTCGGCGCGATCATCACGATCACCTCGTCCTCGGCGGCGGGTGCCGGCGGCCGCTCGGCGTCCGGTCCCCACACGGTGCGGACGAGTTCGAGCGCCCGGTCGACCTCGGCTCCGGCATCGCCCCGGCCGCCCGAACGCAGCCAGGACCGCAGCCCGTTGTTGTGCGCCGCGACCACCGAAGCGGCGATCACCTCGGCCCGCAGGGGCGCGTCCGGCGCGCCGGACCACCGCCGCTCCAGGTACCCGGCCATGGTCCGCTCGTAGCGGCGCACGACGGAGAGTTCATACGTCCGCAGACCGGGCACCTCCCGGGTGAGCCGGTAGCGCTGTACGGAGAACTCCGGGTTCTCGGCGTACATTCGCAGCACCAGCCGGGCCGCGTCGCACACCGCCTCCACCGGGTCACCGTCCCCGGCGGCCTCCAGGAACGCGGTCATGTCCGCGAGGCACCGCTCGTGGTCGGGGAAGACCGCGTCCTCCTTCGAGGGGAAGTAGCGGAAGAACGACCGCCGCCCCACCCCCGCACTGGCGACGATGTCGTCCACCGTGGTCCGCTCGAATCCGCGCTCCATGAAGAGCGCGAAGGCCGCCTCGGCGAGCACGTCACGCATGGGGGGCTTCTTGGCCGGCCCGCGGTCATCGGTCATGCCGAAAACGTAGCACCGGAAACACATATCCGGCACTGGGTACCTTTACGAAGGGTACTAGGTACCATAGGATTGGGGCAGAGACTCGACGAAGTACAGGGAGAGCCGGCGTGAGCCTGAGGATCGTTGTCTGTGTGAAGTACGTGCCCGACGCGACCGGTGACCGGCATTTCGCCGATGACCTGACGTTGGATCGTGAGGATGTCGACGGTCTGCTGTCGGAACTGGATGAGTACGCGGTCGAGCAGGCGTTGCAGATCGCGGGCGCGGCCGACGATGCGGAGGTCACCGTGTTGACGGTGGGTCCGGAGGACGCCAAGGACGCGTTGCGCAAGGCGTTGTCGATGGGTGCGGACAAGGCTGTTCACGTCGAGGACGACGATCTGCACGGTACGGACGCGATCGGTACGTCGTTGGTGCTGGCGAAGGCGGTCGAGGCGACGGGTTACGACCTGGTGATCTCGGGGATGGCGTCGACGGACGGCACGATGGGTGTGGTTCCGGCGCTGCTCGCGGAGCGGCTGGGTGTGCCGCAGGTGACGCTGCTGTCGGAGGTGTCGGTCGAGGGCGGTGTCGTGCGCGGCCGTCGTGACGGCGACTCGGCGTCGGAGCAGCTGGAGGCGTCGCTGCCGGCGGTCGTGTCGGTGACCGACCAGTCGGGCGAGGCCCGTTACCCGTCGTTCAAGGGGATCATGGCGGCGAAGAAGAAGCCGGTTCAGTCGCTGGATCTGGATGATCTGGGGATCGAGGCGGACGAGGTGGGTCTGGCGGGTGCGTGGTCGGTGGTGGATTCGGCGGCGCAGCGTCCGGCTCGTACGGCGGGCACGATCGTGAAGGACGAGGGTGAGGGCGGTAAGGCTCTGGCCGGGTTCCTGGCCGGCCAGAAGTTCATCTGATTGCGCTCGTTCCTCGTTGTTCCGTCTCGATCTGCAGGAGATTGAAGTTCCATGGCTGAAGTTCTCGTTTTTGTCGACCACGTGGACGGTGCGGTCCGCAAGCCCACGCTGGAGTTGTTGACGCTGGCGCGTCGGGTCGGCGAGCCGGTCGCGGTGGCGCTGGGCGCCGGTGCGGCTGCTACGGCGGGTGTGCTGGGCGAGCACGGCGCGGTGAAGGTGCTGGTGTCCGAGGCGTCGGAGTATGCCGACTATCTCGTGGTGCCGAAGGTGGATGCTTTGCAGGCGGCGTACGGGGTGGTGTCGCCGGTGGCGGTGCTGGTGCCGTCTTCGGCGGAGGGCAAGGAGATCGCTGCCCGTCTCGCGGTCCGCATCGGGTCGGGGATCATCACCGACGCGGTGGATCTGGAGGCCGGTGAGCAGGGTGTGGTGGCGACGCAGTCGGCGTTCGCGGCGTCGTTCACGACGAAGTCCCGTATCTCGCGCGGCACGCCGGTGATCACGGTGAAGCCGAACTCGGCGCCGGTGGAGCCGGCTACGGGTGCGGGTGCGGTGGAGGAGCTGGCGGTGGAGTTCTCGGCGCTGGCTTCGGGGACGAAGGTGCTGTCGCGGACGCCGCGTCAGTCGACGGGGCGTCCGGAGCTGACGGAGGCCGCGATCGTCGTCTCCGGTGGCCGTGGCGTGAACGGTGCGGAGAACTTCGCGATCATCGAGGCCCTGGCGGACTCGCTGGGTGCGGCTGTGGGTGCCTCGCGTGCCGCGGTCGACGCGGGCTGGTACCCGCACACCAACCAGGTCGGCCAGACCGGCAAGTCCGTCTCCCCGCAGCTGTACATCGCCTCGGGCATCTCGGGTGCGATCCAGCACCGGGCGGGCATGCAGACCTCGAAGACGATCGTCGCGATCAACAAGGACGCCGAGGCCCCGATCTTCGACCTCGTCGACTACGGCGTCGTCGGCGACCTCTTCAACGTCGTCCCGCAGCTCACCGACGAGGTCACCGCCCGCAAGGGCTGACCCGTCGATCAGGACGAACGACGGTGCGGGGCCGCACGGCGGGTATCACCGTGCGGCCCCGCACCGCTGTGCGGCCGGTTCAGCCCAGCAGTTCCTCGATGAGGTCGGCAGCCCGCGGGGTGCCGCCCTCGGCCCGCACCTCGTCCCGCAGCCTCGCCGAACGGCCGGCGACCTCGGGGTCGGTGACGAGTTCGGTCAGTGCCGTACGCAGCGTCTCGGCGGTGGCGTCCGCGGTGTCGACGCGGCGGGCCACTCCCAGTTCCACGAGCCGGTCGGCGTTCATGAACTGGTCGGCGCCCTGCGGGACGGTGATCATCGGAACCCCGGTGTACAGCCCTTCGGAACTGCCGCCCATCCCCGCATGGGTGACGAAGGCGTCGGCCTGCTCCAGGATGGCGAACTGCGGTACCCAGGAGTGCACTTCAACATTTCCCGGGATGGCGCCGAGCTCCGCCCGGTCGGTGTGCCGGCCGATCTGGAGCACGACGTGCCATCCGGGCAGATCACCGTATGCGGCCAGGCACTGGCGGTAGAACTCCGGCCGGTTCGTGTACGCAGAGCCGAGCGAGACCAGCAGTACGCGCTCCGCGTCCTCGGGACGGGTCCAGGTCTGCTCGGCGCCGCGCCCGCCGAAACAGGGGCCGACGAACGTCACGGTGTCCGTGTCGACGTCCTCGCCGTGCAGCTGCATCGCCCGGGGAATGAGGGCGAGGGTGTGCGCGGGACGCCCGGAGAAGGCGTCCATGTCGGTAGTGGACGCACCACCGTCGGCGAGCCACCGGGTGAACTTCGCCCGGTACGCGTCGGCTCCGGGCAACGCCCACAGGTGAGCCGCCACGTCCTGTTCGTAGCCCTTCCAGGCGACCATGGCCGGGGACAGCTGCATGAGGGGGCGCTTCTGCGACTCGGCCAGCGCCCGCGCGGCGTAGGCGCCGATGTCGTACAGGTAGAGGTCCGCGGGGTCGTCGTCGTAGAAGGCCCTCAGTTGCGGGAGTGCCTGGACGGCGTCGTCGAGGAACAGGCCCATCGCGCCGATGGCGTCGTCGGGCCAGCTGTTGTCGGCGACCGGCAGGACGGAGCCGTAGGGGACGAACTCGGCACCTGTGGCCTTGATCCGGTCGGCCACCGCCGGGTCGTTGGCGTACGTCACCCGGTGGCCGCGGGCCACGAGTTCACGGATGACCTCGAGGCTCGGCAGTACGTGGCTGACGGCGGGGATGCCGACCATGGCGATGTGGGCACGGGGACGTGACATGGAAGATCACTCGATTCAGGTCTGCGGCGAAAGGGACACGGCGAACCCGCGCGTCGGCCGCTCCGGCCCGGAGGCCGGGTCGTGGGCGCGCACAGGGCATGCCGGACGGAAACGGGGCGCTGCCCCGTCCCGCGTCAGCCGTAGAGCTGCTGGAAGAACATGCGAAAGACCATAGCCGGTGCCCGGGCCCGCCGCATCTGGATTTGGCCTGGCCCGGGCGCAGCCGCCGTCACCCGGACGGGACGGGGGTTGGGGAAGGTGGCGACGCCGTCCATTCGGTGGTCGGCCCCGTTCACGATGAACCCCACCCCGGCGCCCAGGACGCGGAGTCGGCCGATGACCAGCTTCTCCGGGTCGTCGTCGTAGTACGAGTACTCCGTTGCTTTGAGTATCAGTAGCTCTCAGTAATTCCGACGTTTCTGTCCGAATGGTCCGTCACGGTGTCACCAGCGCGCAGGGTGCGCCCTGGTGTCCTATTGACGGTCTCCCGTTTCCGTCCCGGCCGGAGGCCGGGGATTGCGCCACCTGCCCGCCCCGCCCATGCCTCACGGCAAAGGCGGATGGTGCGGGTCTTACGGTCGGCTCCACGGGGCTTCGGCCCCTCCACGCTGGCGGGGCCCACGTCTCCGGCCACTCCGGTACCTGTGATGCAAATTGCGGTTGGCGCGAATCAAGAGAACGGGCGGGTTGCATCCGGCGCTTTCGTTCCGGACTCAGAGACACGAACAGAGGTGTCGCAATCGAAGACACACACCCAGGAACAGCTTGGTTTTCGCCGCACCACAGCGTGAGCCGCCTTCGCGGAGCTTCACCACATCAGCATTCACAGACAGCACCGCGCAACCACTGAAAGGAACAGGAACAGTTGTTTCACGGTGACGGCAGGTCCGGCTCTATGATCGTGAGACCGCTCCCGCCTCTGCACCGGTTTCGCCGCGTCCGGGCACCCAGCGGAGCAGCTGCCGGGCGGACCGGAGATCCGCCCGGCAGTCCGGGGTGAGCATGAGTCGGGACGTCAGGTCCTCAGGGCTGGAGCGGCATCGTCCAGCAGTTGGACGATGTGGCCTTGCCGGAGAGCCGGTCGGTCATCCAGGAGATCGCGTCGCCCTGGTCGGTGATCAGCGGGACCAGATGGTTGGTCAGGAGCTTGTCGCCGAGGTTCGGCAGGACGATGGCGTCGTAGGTGACGTCGGCGCCCTTGCGGCACCAGTCCACGGCCAGTTGGCGCGCCTGGGCGTGGGGCACGATGTCGTCCTGTACGCCGGTGGCCAGACGTACCGGACCGGTGGGCTTCAGGGTGCCGATGCGCTGTTTGTCGAGGGCGGCCTGCGCCTTGGGCTCGGCGGCGATGACGTCGCCGAGGGACTTTCCGCTGGTGGTCCATTTGGTGCTCTTGGTGAAGCCGTAGCCGAAGATCGCATCGCCGACGCACATGGTCGAGGCGTCCTTCAGGGCAGCCCGTCCGGCGTCGTTGACGTTGGCCTCGACGACGTCCCGCAGATCGGGGTCGGACTGGGAGAACCCGTTGATCGACCAGGCCAGGGCGCCGGCGAGGGCGCTGCCGTCGATGCCCTTCATGGTCGCGGTCAGGTTGGCGGGCGGCGCACCGGCGTAGGTGCCGGCGAGCTTGACGTCGGGCGCGTAGGAGGGCTGGAGTTCGGCCGCGGACGCGCTGGCTCCGCCGCCCTGGCTGTAGCCGTACAGACCGGTGCGCGAGTCCGGCGTGATCGAGGTGCCCGGCAGCTGGTGCGCGGCGCGTGCCGCGTCCAGCAGGGCGTGGCCCTGGTCGAGCCGGTTGACGTAGGTGTGCAGCCGGTCGGTCGTGCCGAGACCGACGTAGTCGGTGACCACGACGGCGACGCCTGCGGAGAGCAGGCGGTAGATCGCCAGGGTCTCGTAGCCGACCGACACGGTCTCGCCGCTGAGGGTCAGCGGGTACTGCAGGGTCATGGAGGGTGCGCACTGGTCGCCCTGGCCCACGGTTCCCGAGGCCAGCGCCACCAGGGGACGCGGGCCGGAGCCCTTCCAGCCGGCGGACGGCTCGATGTAGGCGCCGGTCACCGCGACGGCCTGCCCGCCCGAGTCGGTGGAGCGATACATCAGCCGGGTCGCCGTGCCCGGCATCGGGCGGCCGTCGAGACCCGGCAGGCTCAGCCCGAGCGGCAGCGGCTCGTGACGGATCACCGTGCCGTTGGCGGAGGGCAGTTCGGCCGGCGGGTTGTAGAAGTCGGGGATGGTGACCCCTCGGGACACCACGGGCTGCGTCCGGTCGGTGGCGGACGCGGGTGCGGCGTACGCGGCCACGCAGGCCGCCGCGGTCACGGCGACGGCCACCGCGCGCATGCCACCGGCGCGTGGCCCGCGGGCAGGGGAAACCATGGGGGACGTCGTGGGGGAGGTGGAAGGCGAACGGGTGCTCTTGCGGCTCACAGCTCACTCCTCGCTCTGCTCGGAATGCGGGTGAACGCAAGCTAGCAGCGGGGCTTACCGAAGGTAACCCGTCGGTAAGTTACGCTGCGGTAACTGTTGGATCGGCCCTGGCAGGCGGCCGTGGCACCCTCTGCTCCGACCGCCCGCACCCGCGGTTTCCAGCTGCGACGGCGGGCTGCGGGCCCCGCGAGCCACCGGCGGGGGACCCGGTCATGAGGCCGGTGGCCGACGTGGTCCTGGTGACCGGGCCCCCCGCCGGTCAGTCGATGCCCCGCCAGATGTGCGACTCCGCCGGGTCGGCGTCGTGCTCACCCGCGAGGAGAAGCGGCGGCGGAGCGGCGGGCGCCGCACACACCGGTGGCTTCCGGAGCTCCGGTGCCCTCAGCGCCCCCGCCCCCCTCCGGGTGTCGTACGCGGTGGACTTCAGGGGGGCTTCGAGTGTCTCGGTCATGTGGTGCCTCCTTCGTCGATGCGGGCCGCGGGCCGGGCGGATCCGGTCGCCCAGGAGACCTCCGGCCTGCCCGTGCCTTCGGTGATGCTCCAGGCGGGTGCGGCGACGACGGGCGGCAGCACCGGTTCCCCCGCCGCCCGGGCGACGGTGAGGAGGGCGGTGACGACGGCCGCGAGCTCCGCCTGGTCGGGGGTGCCGCTGAGCACCCGGAGGAAGGGGGCGGTCCGGGAGTCGTTCACTGGGGCTGGTTCCCGTGCTTGCGGCGCGGCAGCGACGCGTCCTTGCGGCGCAGCACCGCCAGGGCGTCGATGAGCCGGCTCCGGGTCTCCGACGGGTCGATCACGTCGTCGACGAGGCCGCGTTCGGCGGCGTAGTAGGGGTGCATCAGCTCCTCCCGGTACTCCGCGATGCGCTGCTTGCGGACGAGTTCCGGGTCGTCGGCGGCGGCGATCTCCCGGCGGAAGACGACGTTCGCGGCGCCTTCCGCACCCATGACGGCGATCTCGTTGACGGGCCAGGCGAGGGAGATGTCGGCGCCGATGGATCGCGAGTCCATGACGATGTAGGCACCGCCGTAGGCCTTGCGCAGGATCAACTGGACGCGCGGGACGGTGGCGTTGCAGTACGCGTACAGGAGCTTCGCGCCGTGCCGGATGATGCCGCCGTGCTCCTGGTCCACGCCGGGCAGGAACCCGGGCACGTCGACGAGGGTGACGAGCGGGATGTTGAAGGCATCGCAGAGCTGCACGAACCGGGCGGCCTTCTCACTGCTCCTGATGTCGAGGACACCGGCCAGGGACGCGGGCTGGTTGGCGACGATGCCGACGACCTGACCGTCCAGGCGGGCCAGCGCGCAGATGACGTTGGTGGCCCACTCCTGGTGGACCTCGAAGAACTCGCCGTCGTCGACGACTTCCGTGATGACCAGCCGCATGTCGTACGAGCGGTTCGGGTCGGCGGGCACAAGATCGATCAGTGCGTCCGTGCGCCGGCCGGCGGGGTCGGATGCGGGCGCCACCGGCGGCAGTTCACGATTGTTGGAGGGCAGCAGCGAGAGCAGGAAGCGCACCTCTTCCAGGCAGGTCTCCTCGTCGTCGTACGCGAAGTGGGCGACGCCGGAGGTTGCCGCGTGGGCGTCGGCGCCGCCCAGGGCGTCCTGCGAGATGGCCTCACCGGTGACCGCCTGCACCACGTCGGGCCCGGTGATGAACATCTGCGAGGTACCACGGACCATGAAGACGAAGTCGGTGAGGGCGGGCGAGTAGGCGGCGCCGCCGGCGCACGGCCCCATGATGACGCTGATCTGCGGGATCACCCCGGAGTTGCGGACGTTGCGCTGGAAGATGCCGCCGTAGCCGGCGAGCGCGGTCACGCCTTCCTGGATGCGGGCGCCCGCGCCGTCGCAGAGTCCCACGACGGGAGCTCCGGCCGAGGCCGCCAGGTCCATGATCTTGTGGATCTTCTGGGCGTGGGCCTCGCCGAGGGCGCCACCGAAGACCCGGAAGTCATGGGCGTACGCGAAGACGGTGCGGCCGTGCACGGCGCCCCAGCCGACGACGACACCGTCGCCGTGGTGCCGTTTGAACTCCAGGCCGAAGCCGGTGGCCCGGTGCCGCCTGAACGGTTCGACCTCTGTGAACTCCCCGTCATCGAAGAGGAGTTCAAGGCGCTCGCGGGCGGTGAGCTTCCCCTTCGCGTGCTGCGCCTCGGTGGCCTTCACGCTGGGCCCTGCCTGGATCTGGGCACGCAGCCCCATCAGCTCACCGAGGCGTTGCAGGGCCCGGGGCGACCCGGACGGCAGGTCGGTTGGGAACGGGTCTTCCGGTGAACTGACGGCCGGTACCGGGGATTCTTCTACGATGCTCATCCGCGGGTCCCTTCTCACTGGCGGTTCGGCGGATCGCTGGCGGATCGCCGTCCGGCCGGGCCGCGTTCGGCCGGCCGGTGGCCGAGCAGAATTGCCGCGGCACCTCGAATAGCCCTCGACTCCGGGCAGTGCGCGCGGGACGCGACGCGGTCGAGCGTGCCCCGAGCCGCCCCCGTCGACTCCGTGAAGGCCCGGCCCGTCCCCATGGCCGCCCGGGCGGGCGGAACCTCGCCCCTCGGGCCCTGTCGGCGTGGGCGGCCAGGCCTGCCACCACCACGTCGAGGCCGAAGCCGAGCCGTTCCTCGGCGCCATGCCATCACCGTGCCGGCGAGGGCCACGAGGTAAGGAAATCTGTCGGCGGGAAGGGCAGCGAAGGCCTGCACCAGCACCTCCTGGGTGACCGTCCTCGAGGACGCACACGGACACGTGGTTGCCGATCACGTCCGCGCCGTAGGCCGCGGCACGGTCGGACAGCCCGCCGCCCCTGAGGATGCCCAGGAGCCTTCGAGGACCACGATCGCGTCGGGGCCGCCGGGGATCCTCCCGAGTGCGACCTTGTCGGGTTCGGGCGGCAGGACCTCACCGGACACCCGGCCGAGGAGGAGATGCTTGAACTGGCGGCCATGGGCCAGGTGCACTGACCACGAGCGTTGTTGACACTCGCAGGCCTTGATCGCGGCAAGAACCGGGGGGGGGGGGGGGGGGCCCCCCCCGGCCCCCCCCCCCCGCGGGGCCACGCGCGGGCGCGGCGGCCGGGGGGGAGGACGCGCGCGGCCGGGGGGGCGGGGGGGGGGCGCGGCC
>NZ_JBITIE010000001.1:54679-233607 GCF_044458665.1 Streptomyces sp. NPDC050422 | reverse complement strand
TGTTTTTGGGGGCGTTCTGGGCCGTGGACCCCCCCCCGTGTGTTTTTCCCCCCCCCCCCGGTCGGGCCCCCCCCCCCCGGGGGGGGGCGCCCCCCCCCCCCCCCCCCCCCCCCCCCCGGTTCCTGCAACAGCCGTGGCCTCAGCCGGTGAAGAGCTCCTCGGCGACGCGGATGGACCGGTTGCCGTACGCGATCTGGTTGAGAATCCTGCCGTACACCGGTGTGTGCCGCAGCGCCGCGGCCAGCTTCGGACGGACGCGGGAGGCGAACGCGCCGTGCGAGAGCATCGCCCGGCTCTGCATCGTCTGCACTCTGTTCACCCGGGCGATGTCGGGTGCCCGGCGCCGCTCGAACGCGGAGAGGACCGCGTTGCTCGTGTCGCCGCGCCGTACCGCGTCCGTCAGGACCGGGTGGAGAAGCGCCGCGTCCTGGACGGCGAGATTGATGCCCTGGGCCCCGATGGGGCTGTGGGTGTGCGCGGCGTCCCCGATCAGCACCAGCCCGTCGGCGGTCCAGCGCTCGGCCCGCCCGGAGAAGACATCCAGCAGGCTCAGGTCGCGGGGAGAGCTGATCTGCTCCGCGATGAGATCCGCGTACGGCGGTACGGCACGGGCGAGTTCGGCCTTCACATGGTCGATCCCCTTCGCCGCGATCTGCTGGTAGCCCTTGTGCGGCAAGGTCCAGCCGACCTGGATCAGGTCAGGGTAGGAGTCGTACACGAGGACCGGGCTGCCCTGCGAACGGAACACCCGCACGTCCCTGAGGCTCCGCTCAGGCTCCGTCTTCCCGTGGGCGCGCAGCTTGAACCAGAGGACGTCCAGGTCGAACGCCTCCGTGCGTCCCGCGTCGATGCCCGCGAGCCGGCGGACCTTCGAGAACCGGCCGTCGGCGGCGACGACGGCCTTCGCCCGCACCACGACGGGCCCGCCCGCACCGTCCGCCCGCACCCCCGCGATCCGGCCGTCCTCGCGGACCAGTCCGGAGACCCTGCGCCGGTCCAGGTAGGTGAAGCCCTCGAACGCGCCGCAGTGCAGCAGGAGTTCGTCGAGCACATGGGCCTGCGGAATGCTCAGCAGGTGGTCGTACGGCGTCGGCAGGGCACGGTAGTCGATGTCGAGCAGCACACGCTCCTGCTCGACGAGCCGGAAGCGGGCGTGCTCGTGGCAGCCCCGGGCGCGGGCGCCGGCGAGTACGCCCAGCCGGTCGAGCAGCCGCATGGCGCCGGGCTGCAGGATCTCCCCGCGGAACTCCCGCTGTCCGCTGCCGTTCTTCTCGACCACGGCGACGCGCAGCCCCGACTTCACCAGCAACAGCGCGAGCACCAGGCCTGCGGGGCCCGCCCCCACGACACAGACGTCGGTGGTTACCTCGTCCTCGTCAGTCATCGTCCTCTTTCTCCTCTGTCCGTCCGCCGGTCTGCTGTCCGTCCGCCGGTCCGTGCCGGCCCCTTTTCGGCGCCTGTCGCCGATGCATGCCGCACCCGGCCGGCTCAGAGCAGGCCGAGACCACCGTCCGCGGTGATGACCTGGCCCTGTATCCAGCGGGCCTCGGGGGTGCAGAGCAGCGCGACCACGTCCGCGATGTCCTCGGGAGTGGTGAGCCGCCCGGCCGGGGTGCGAGCCGCCAGGGCCTTGATCGCCCCGGGGTTGGGGGTCTGCGCACCCTTGTCGATCTTCGCGGTGGCGACGGCGTTGACCGTGATGCCGCGGCCCGCCAGCTCGACCGCCAGATAGCGGACGAGGCTCTCCAGCGCCGCCTTGGCCAGACCCTGCCCCACGTACTGCGGGATCACCGAACGCGCCCCGCTGCTGGAGACCGCCACGATGCGGCCCCCGCCCTCCCCCATCGCCTCGGCGAGCAGCGGCGCGGCGACGAGCAGCGGGTCGATGCCGGCGGCTATGTCGGCGCGCACCAGGGCCGGGTCGGCGCCGACGGCCGGCGAGGGGTGCCAGGAGGCCGCGTTGTGCACGAAGATGTCGAGCCCGCCGTGCTCGTCACGCACCCGGCCGAGCAGAGCGGCCAGTTCGTCGGGTCGGGTCACGTCGGCGCGCAGGGCGACGGCGCCGCCCTTGAGGCCCGAAAGGGCCGCGACGGCACGGTCCGCGTCCGCTTCGTCGTGCGCCCAGTTGACGATCACCTGGGCTCCCGCGGCGCAGAGTTTCCGGGCGACGGCGAACCCGACGCCCCGGCTCGCGCCCGTGACGACGGCGGTCCGTCCCTCGAACGAGCCCGCCGCCGGCCCCACGCCGGTGCCGGATTCCGCCGCGGTCATGAGGCCACCGCCGTCCGCAGCCGTGCTGCCAGGGCGTCCCTGAGCGTGCGGCGCTGGATCTTCCCGTTGGCGGAGCGCTCGATGCCGTCCACCACTTCGACGTGGTGCAGGTGCTGGTAGTACGGGACGTGCTCGGCGACGTACGCGGTGATCGTCGCGGCCGCGGCCGCGGGGTCGCCCGCGCCGTCCGCGAGGACGACGTAGGCCGCCGCGACGGCACCGTGCGCCGCGTCCGGCAGGCCGACGACGACGCTCTCGCGTACCAGCGGATGGCGTGCGGTGACCTGCTCGATCTCGGACGGTGCCACGAGGAAGTTGTCGCACTTGAAGACGTCACGCAGCCGGTCGACGACGAAGAGCCGCCCCGACGCGTCGACGCGGCCGACGTCACCGGTGGTGAACCAGCCGTCCGCGTCGGTCTCCGTGTGGTCGGGCCGGCCGAGGTACCCCTTCATGATCTGCGGTCCCCGCACCTGCACCTCCCCCACGGCGTCCCCGTGCAGGACCTCGCCCGTGCCGGTGTCGACGATCCGGCATCCGGTGCCGCGCACGGGCCGCCCGACCGAACCGTGCACCGGCTCGCGCGGGTCGTCGCAGTGGGTGAGCGGCGAGGTCTCCGCGAGCCCGTAGCCCTGGAAGACGGGGACGCCGAAGCGTGCGGTGAGCGCACGCGCGGCGGATACGGGGAGTGCCGACCCTCCGGAGGCGAAGTACCGCAGGCTCGCCGGTCTGACGTCGTCGTCGGCCGGTGCGCCGGCCAGGCGGGCGAGTCGTACCGGAAGGCTGTAGAAGTGGGTGGCGCCCGCCAGGCCGGCCGTGCGGACGGCGTCCACCGGGTCGGGTGCGGCGCAGAGGACCTGCGTGGCACCGGCCCGCACCGCCGAGTTGAGGTGCATCGGGTGGTAGGTGGGAAGGTGGTTGAGGGTCACCGATGTGCTGTCCAGAAGGTGGGTCTCGGCGATCTGGGCGGCGTTCGCGGTGAGGTTGCGGTGGGTGAGGCGCACTCCCTTGGGCAGTCCGGTGGTGCCGCTCGTGAACTGGACGCAGGCGACGTCGTCAGGACCGGCCCGCCGGGCCCCTCCGCTGGTGCGGCCGGTCCGTTCGACAAGTCCTGCCAGGGTCTGCACGCCCGGGACGGCGCCTTCCTCCACCGTTCCGATGAGGATGACGTGGCGCAGGTGCGGCAGCTTCCCGCGCAGCGGCCGCAGCCGTGCGTACAGGGCCGCGTCGACCAGGGCGGCCTGGGCCTCGCAGAGGGCGAGCACATGCAGCAGGCCCTCCTCGCGCAGCAGCGGGTTGATCACTGCGGTGACATGGCCCGCGCGCACCGACGCGTAGTAGGCGACGGCGAAGTCGGGGTCCAGGACCGAGGCGACGGCGATCGTGGATCCGGCCTCGGGCAGCAGCCCCCGCAGGACGCCGGCTGCCGCGTCGACCTGCTGCTCCAGTGCGGCGAAGTCCAGGCTCCGCTCCCCCGCGGCGATCGCGGTCCGCTCCGGGTGTGCCAGGGCGGCTTCGGCGACCAGGCCGTCGAGCGTCTGTCCGTCCGGCTCAGCCACGGCGGCCCTCCGCGAAGTCCTTCGCGTGCCCCAGCGTGGCGCGGGAGTTGGTGCTCAGCGCGGTCCGGACGAACTCGCGTGCCTCGGCCACTCCGGCGTCCGCCCCGAGGATCGCGGTGATGTTGGCGGTGTTGAGCGTGACGGTGTGCTGGGAGGTGGCGAGGGTGGCGTCCCCCTCGGCGGCCAGGGTCCAGCGCCCGGTGTGCAGCTGGAGCAGGGCGGGCAGGGTGATCTGCTTGTACGCGATCGACTCGTCGGGGAAGCAGACGCGGATGGACTTGGTGGTGTGGGCGGAGCCGTCCTTGGCCAGCGTGTCCATCTCCAGTGTCTGGAGACCGGGGGTGTCCTCGGTCAGCTCGACGCGGGTCACGTGCGGGAGCCGGTCGGTCCACCGGCCGGCCTCGTTGAGGAAGTCGTAGACGTCCTTCGCGTCGCCGTCGATCCGGACGGTGTCCTCGAAGGAGAAGCTCAGTTCGGCCTGGTGGGTGGCTCGTTCCACGTTCTCCTTGAGCGCGGCGAGCTCGGATCCGCTGTTGCGGTCGACGGCCTCGTCGATCCACTTCAGGTCGTCGGGGTTGTCGTCGACGGCCCGGTAGTCGTGCAGGAGGCGCACCCGGGACCGGTCGCCGGCGAGCGGCTCGATGACCCAGGTGCCGCCCATCGCCGCGACCGGCGGGGCGGATATCTCCTGCCGGAAGGTGATCCGCAGGTCGTCCGGGTCGAGGGTGCGGCGCGAAACCCAGTTCTTGGCCGTTCCGTTGGCGGTGGCCCAGATGCGGATGCGCTCCTCGTGCCCGCCCTGTTCGACCTGGTCGACGTAGACGCTGGGCGGGAAGATGCGGGGCCAGTTGGTGACGTCGGCGATGAGCCGGTAGACGTCGGCGGCCGGGGCGTGCACGGTGATCTCGTGCTCGACCTCGCGTACGGTCATCCTGAAACACTCTCCTCTGCTGGTACGGGCGTGCTGCGGCAGGTCAGAAGTTGCCCAGACCGCCGCACACGTTGACGGCCTGGGCGGTGATGGAAGCGGCGGTGTCCGTGGCGAGATAGCCGACCAGGCCGGCCACCTCCTCCGGCGTGGAGTAGCGGCCCAGCGGGATCTTGGACCGGAACTTCGTGAGGATCGCGTCCTCGGAGGTGTCGTACGCGGCCGCGTACCCCTGACGGACCCGCTGCGCCATCGGCGTCTCGACGTAACCGGGGCAGACCGCGTTGACGGTGATCCCGGTCGGTGCGAGCTCGTTGCCCAGCGCCTTGGTGAACCCGACCACGCCGTGCTTCGACGCCGAGTAGGGGGCGCCCAGCACCACGCCCTGCTTGCCCGCGGTCGAGGCGATGTTCACGATCCGGCCCCAGCCGCGTTCCCGGATGCCGCCCTTGCGCAGGACGGCCCGGGTCATCAGGAAGACGGAGGTGAGGTTGGTCGCGACGACGTCGTCCCACAGTTCGTCGTCCAGGTCGGCGGTGACTCCGCCGCCCGACCGGCCCGCGTTGTTGACCAGGACGTCGATCCGCCCGAAGCGCTCGACTGCGGCGTCCACCAGCGCGGCGACGCTCTCGGCGCTGCGTACGTCGGCGGTTGCGCCGTCGACGTCGTAACCCTCCTCGCGCAGCTGCTTGACCGTGAGAGCCACGCTCTCCGCGGTGCGCGCGCAGATGAAGACCTGCAGTCCCGCGCTGCCCAGCGCACGTGCGGACGCCAGACCGATCCCGCTCGTGGCGCCGGTGATCAGCGCGACCTTCTGCTCCTTGCCCGTCATGCTGCGTGCTCCTCTCAAGCCCGTGGCACCTCGGTGAGGTGGACCGGGCAGGAGCATCCGCGTACGGGCTCGAAGCGGGATCGAGCAGCGCTGGACGCGCGGCGGTCGACCGGCGGTCGAGAGCAGCGCGAGGGGCGTGGTCCAGCATCCTCGGCAGACAAGGAAGCTCACCGGGCAGAAGGGAACACCATGACCGTGACGGACGAGGCGACCGCCGTCGGCGAGGGGACGCTCCACCTCCAGGTCCAGCAGTTCTACGCGCGGCAGATGCAGCTGCTCGATGACGGCCGGGTCCAGGAATGGGCCCTGACCTTCACCGAGGACGGCGTCTTCGCGGCCAACGCGCACCCCGTGCCCGCCGAGGGCCGCGACGCGATCACGGCCGCGGCGGCGAAGGCGACGGCCGAGTACGCGGCGAAGGGTGTGCAGCGCCGGCACTGGCTCGGCATGCTGACCGTCGAGCGGACCGGACCGCTGACGGCGACCGCGCGCTGTTACGCGCAGGTCATCGAGACCCCCCGGGGCGGGCAGGCCGCGCTCCGGGTCAGCACCCTGTGCGAGGACCGGCTGGTGCGCGAGGGGTCCTCGTGGCTCGTCGAGCACCGCAGCGTCACCCGCGACGACCTGATCTGACCGCTGCGGGCCGGGTGCCCGCCCACCGACCGACTGCCCCCGTCCGCATTCCCCCGGCGGACGGGGGCAGTCGCATGCCCTTCCGCGGTCGTACGGTCTTCCGCGTCGTTGCCCTTCCGCGGTCGTACGATCTGCCGCGGTCGTCGCCCTTCCGCCATGGCCGCGCGACGACGACGCCGGCCGTGGCACCCCGTCGGGTGCCACGGCCGGCGTCGTACGCGGAGCCGGTCAGGCGGCCGCCGCGGCCGGCCGTGCTGCCAGCGCCTCGTTGATGAAGGCGAGCAGGAGACGAGGAGTTCCCGCCTCGGCGACCGTGTCGTCGGAGAGCTGGACCTCGTAGTCCCGCTCGATGCGCCCGGTGGTCTGGAGGACCGCCAGCGAGTCGTAGCCGAGGTCGTCGAAGGGGGTGTCCAGCACGTCCCCCGCCAGGTCGACCGTCTCGTCCTCGCCCGCGCACTCCCGCAGCAGCGCGGTCAGCTCGTCGAGTGTCATGTCAGCCATGGTTGTTCCCATCTCCCGCAGTCTTCTTCCCGTGCCCGGCGGGCGGTCTGCCCCCGGGGTCTCGCAATCGGCCGTACCGAACTGGTCGTACCAAGCCGTCCGTGTGCGCGTGCCTCGCCGTCCCTGTGGCGTGCGTGCCGGACGCCGCGCGGCGGACGGCGGTTCTCCGCAGGCCCTACGGCGCCTCGACGACGGCCGCCGCGTTGAATCCGCCCACCCCGCGTGCGAGCACGAGGGCCGTGCGCACCTCGCGGCGTTCGCGGGGGGCTCCCGTGACGAGGTCGAGGTCGATGCCGTCCGCGAGCCGGTCCACGTGGACGGTGGGCGGCAGGACCGAGTCGCGGATGGCGAGGAGGGCGGCCGCCAGGTCGAGCGAGGCTCCGCCCGCGCCGAGCCGGCCCGTCATCGTCTTGGGCGCGGTGACGGGGACGCCTCCCGGACCGAACACGGCCGTGATCGCGTCCGCCTCCGCCCGGTCGAGGCCGGGAACGCCCGCCGCGTCGGCGAGGACGACGTCCACGGCGCCCGGCTCCACACCGGCCTCGGCCAGCGCCAGCATGATGGCGCGCCGCAGTCCCGGCTCCCCGCCGGTGCCTGGTCGGGGATCGAACGTCGAGGCGTAGCCGCTCAGTTGTCCGTAGACGCGGGCACCGCGCTCCTGTGCGCAGATCGCGTCCTCCAGGACGAGGATCGCGCCCCCTTCGCCCACCACATGTCCGCGGGCCCCGGCGTCGAACGGCACGAAGGCCCGCGCGGGGTCGCCCGAGGTGCTGAGCCGCCGGCCGGACAGATGGGCGGTCCACCCCCACGGGCAGACCGTTCCGTCGACGCCACCGGTGACGATGACGCTGCTGCCGCGGCGCAGTTGGCGCCGGGCCTGTGCCACCGCGTCGAGGCCACCCGCTCCCTCGCTGACCAGGACCCCGCTGGGCCCCCGCAGCTTGTGCCGGATGGCGATCTGACCGGAGTTGACGGCGTAGAACCAGGCGAACGACTGGTAGGCGCTGACGTACTGACCGCCCTTGGACCACAGGGCCTCCAACTCCCGCTGGCCGAACTCGAAGCCGCCCGCGGAGCTCGCGGTGACGACGCCGGCCGCGTAGTCGGGGAGCGCCCCGGTGTCGAGCCCCGAGTCGTCGAGGGCCTCCTGCGCGGCGACGAGGGCGAGCCTGGTCGCGTGGTCGGTCTGGGTCAGCAGCCGGCTGGGGATGTGCTCGGTGGCGTCGAACCCGGGCACCTCACCGGCGAGAGTGGCGGGGTAGCCGGAGGCGTCGAAGCGCGAGACGGGCCCGATGCCGTGTTCGCCCCGCAGGGTGGCGTCCCACCAGGCCCGCGTGCCCAGGCCGTTGGGGGCGGTGACGCCGATGCCGGTGAACACGGCCTTCGCCGTGCCGCGTGCCGAGCGGGCCGGCACGGCCGTGTGCTCCAGGACCTCGCCGCTCATGCGGTCCTCCTCTCGGGACGGGTGAGCACCATCGCGCTCTGGAATCCGCCGAATCCGCTGCCGACGCTGAGCACCGTGTCGATGGCGCGCTCACGGGCCTCGCGTGGGGTGTAGTCGAGGTCGCACTCCGGGTCCTGCTCGTGCAGGTTGGCGGTGGGCGGCACGACACCGTGCTCGATGGCGAGCGCCGAGGCGGCGATCTCCAGCGATCCGATGGCACCCAGGGAGTGGCCGATCATGGACTTGATGGAGCTGACCGGTGTCGCGTACGCGTGGTCGCCGAGGCTGCGCTTGAAGGCGGCGGTCTCGTGCCGGTCGTTCTGTTTGGTGCCCGAGCCGTGGGCGTTGATGTAGTCGATCGCGGTGCGGTCCAGCCGGGACTCATCGAGGGCGACACGGATGGCCTCGGCCATCTCCGCCCCGTCCTTGCGCAGTCCGGTCATGTGGTACGCGTTGCAGCGCGATGCGAACCCGGCGATCTCCGCGTAGATGTGGGCGCCGCGAGCTCTGGCCGCGCCCAGCTCCTCCAGGACGAAGACCGCGGAACCCTCTCCGAGCACGAAGCCGTTGCGGGAGGCGTCGAAGGGGCGCGAGGCGGTCTCCGGTTCGTCGTTGCGCGGCGATGTCGCCTTGATCGCGTCGAAGCAGGCGACGGTGATCGGCGAGATGGGTGCGTCGCTGGCCCCGGCCACCATCACGTCGGCGGTGCCCTCGCGGATGAGTTCCACGGCGTGCCCGACGGAGTCGAGGCCCGAAGTGCAGCCGGTGGAGACCACGGAGGCGGGGCCCTGGGCGCCCACGCTCCATGCGACCTCGGCCGCGAACGAACTGGGCACGAAGTAGTCGAACAGGTGCGGTACCGCGTACGCGGGGTCGACCAGCCACTTGGCCCCGCCGTCACTCACCACCTCGTACTCGGTGTCGAGGCTGGTGGTGGCGCCGACCGCGCTGCCGATGGTGACTCCGGTACGGAAGGGGTCGGCCGCCGAGAGGTCGAGGCCGCTGTCGGCGACCGCCTCGCGAGCGCTGACGACCGCGAACTGCGCGGCCCGGTCCATGCGCCGGATCTCCTGCGGGCCGAGCCCCTCGCGGGCCGGGTCGAAGTCCGCCTCGGCGGCGATCCGGGAACGGAACGAGGAGGCGTCGAAGTGGCTGATGGCCCGGGTGGCGGTGCGCCCGCTGGTCAGCAGGGACCAGAACTCCTTGGCCCCCACCCCGCCGGGAGCGACCACGCCGATTCCGGTGATGACCACGCGCCGGCTCATCGCTGCCTCCTCATTCGTTGGTCTGCGTCCGCCTCGGGGCGGCGGAGATGCTGTCCCGTCACGTCGTCACGGCCTTTCTGCTGTGCCTTGGACTGTCCGATCGAGCTGATGTGCCGACCCTGCACGCCCTGGCTCAAACCGCGCTCGACTCGGGCCGGAGATCCCGCAGTACGGCTCCGACCTCCCGGCGGATCACTGCGGGCAGGGCCTTGTCCCGTACGAAGAGATGGCCGCCCTGCACGGTCCGGCGGCGGAAGTCACCGGAGGCGTAGCGCGCCCACTGGTCCATCCCGGCGGGCGGCGCCACCGGATCGCTGTGGCCGGCGAGGGCCAGGACCGGGGTGTGCAGCGCGGTACCGGCGCTCCGGATGAGGTCGCGTGCCAGGCGCAGGTCGTCCCGGAGGGGTGGCAGTACCCGCCGCCGCCAGATCCCGCCGCTCTCCGGCTCCAGGGCCGCCTCCCGCGGCAGTACGCCCAGGTGTACGAGGAGTTGGAGAAGCCGGTCGTCAGGGAGCTCGGCGCCGCCCGCCAGGGAGGACCGCAGGTGCGGCGGAAGCGCGGCTCCGATCACCAGGGCCCTGGCCGGCCGGCCTGCGGCTTCCCTCGCGGCGGCGAGGGTGTAGGCCACCAGTCCGCCCAGGCTGTGCCCGTACAACAGGTACGGGCGGTCGTCCGCGCGGGCGGTGAGCCTCTCCAGTTCGTCGAGCAGCGCGTCCCGGTCGGTGATCCGGCGTTCCCTGACCCGTGCGTCGCGGCCCGGCAGGAGTACCGGCACGACCTCCAGCGCCGCACCGAACCGCTCCTGCCAGCGTGCGAAGGCCGAGACTCCGGCACCCGCGTGATGGAAGCAGAACAGGAGCGGTGGTCCGGGGAGGGTGCTCATTCCTGGACCAGCGCCACGGCCCGGGTCCAGCCGGCGCCCGCGCCCGCGATCTTGACCGGGAAGCAGGAGACCTGGAAACCGGACGCCGCGGGCAGTGCGGACAGGTTGGCGAGCCGCTCGACCTGGCAGTACTCGCGGCGGCGGCCGGCGAAGTGCGCGGGCCACAGCGCGCCGCGGTCTCCGGTCTCCTTGAAGGTGCGCAGCATGTGGCCGAACGGGGCGTCCAGACTCCACGCGTCCGTGCCGATGACCCGCACTCCGAGGTCGAGGAGATGATCGGTGGCGGGTCCGTCGAGGCCGGCGAAGTCCGTGAAGTAGCGGGGCGTTCCCACATGCTGTGACGCACCGGTGTTGAGCAGCACGATGTCGAAGGGCCGGATGTCGTGGCCGGCCTCGGCGATCGCCTTCTCCAGGCGGTCCAGGCCGATGGCTCCGACGGGGGCGTCGGTGAGGTCCAGAACCACGCCGGGCCGCAGGAACCAGTCGAGCGGCATCCGGTCGATGTGCCGGGGCACGCCGTATTCGCCCATGGAGCCGTAGTGGGAGGGGGCGTCGACGTGCGTGCCGGTGTGGCTGGTCAGTGTCAGGGTGTCCAGCGAGAGCAGTTCGCCGCCGGGCAGGTCGGCCGGATCGAAGTCGATGCCGAAGTGGCTCTTCATCTCCTCGGCCATGTGCCGGGCGCCCTCGGCGGGCGTGAGGATCTCGTGAATCACCGGGTCGGGCTCCCAGAAGGAGGCGTCCACCGGGGAGGACAGATCGATGAGGCGTACGTCGGACAAGGCGACCCCCAAGGCCGTTCGGACCCGCGGCCCGGTCGGACCGCCGCCGCACCTTGACCAGGTGGCCTCGACGACCGGTGGACGGCCGCTCGAATCCGGCCCCGGCGGGCAGCCGCGGTGAGGCCCCGTGTCCGGGGGACCGGACACGGGGCCGTGGGACCGCCTGGACCTGGATGCTTCGACCGGGAGGGGCGGGCTGGAGGGGGTACCCGCCCGTTCGGTGACGCGTCCCTCAGGCGGCGAACAGGTCCAGCACGCGGCGCCGTTGGGAACCGTTGTGCTCCAGGGCCGGATCGCCGGAGAGCACCGCCTGCTGGAGCCGCTTGAGCCGGGGCGAGGGCTCGAGGCCCAGTTCCTCGACGAGCTTGCCCCTCAGCTGCTGGTAGACCTCCAGGGCCTGCCAGGGGCGGCCCGAGCGGTACAGCGCCACCATGCGCTGGGCATGGAGGCCCTCGTGCATGGGGTGACGGATCGTCATCTCGCTGAGCTCGGTGAGCAGGACACCGTCCCGCCCGAGGCGCAGCTCCGCCTCGATCCGGCGCTCCAGGGTGGAGAGCCGGCTCTCCTCGAGACGTGCGAGCTCGATCTCCAGGATCGGGCCGGTCCGTACGTCGACGAGGGCCGGGCCGTTCCACAGACCGAGCGCCTCGCCGAGGTAGGCGCAGGCGGCCTCGTCGTCGCCGTGGTCGAAGGCGTCCCGCCCCGCGGCGGCCAGCCTGTCGTACTCGTGGACGTCGACGGCGCCGGGCTGGATCTGCAGCAGATACCCGCCGTGCCGGGTGATGAGCACGTCGCGTGAGATCTCCGCCGAGGTGACCCCGTGTGCCGCGACCAGCTTGCGGCGCAGCTGGAGGATGTACGTCTGCAGGGTGGTGAGGGCGCTGCGCGGCAGGGCGTGACCCCAGATCTCCTCCATGAGGGTCGGTACCGGCAGCACCTGGTTGGCGTGCACGGCCATCAGGGCAAGTATCTGCCGGGGCTTGGCCGCTGTGGGAACGATGGACCGGCCGCACGCTTCCGCGGTGAGCGGTCCAAGGACCTTGATGTCCATGTCTTCCTCCGTGAGTGCCTCCAATGGTCCGTCGGGACCGGGACCGGTGATGGTCCTTTCGAGGCACTCCGACGATGTCCCCGGCGGGGGTCCCCGAGCCAGTGCCCTCGTCCCTTTCCCTGGCCTGGATCGGTACCGGGAGAAGCCGTGAATCTTTCATGTCTCCACTCGTGACAGCGGCACTGGCTCGTTCGGGCCGGCCCCCGGCAGACTGCGGACATCGCCTCGCAGACGGCTCAGCAGGCGGACGCGGCACCGCTCATCCGCACCACCCGTGACGCATTCCCGTCACTTCCTCGTCCCATCCCTTCACACCCAGGAGCGACTCCGATGAACGGCATCACCTCGCTGCACACCGACCGCCACGACGACCTCGTCATCGAGGACCTGGTCCAGGAAGCACAGCCGGTCACCGAAGCCAGCCTGTGCATCTGCTGGGTCACCTCCGTTCACCAGGGACAGACCGACTCCGCCGTCTCGGCCACCCGCGCGCTGTGACGGCGGCCGTGCAGCACGCGTCCACGGCGTCACTGATCGGTTTCAAGCCCCATCTCCAGGTGGAGACGGTGGCGGGAGAGGCGGCGTATCTGATCTCCGGCCGCCGGGTGACCGCTCTGCACGGCTCAGCCGTCTCCATCCTCGCGCCGCTGCTCGACGGCACCCGTGATCTGCCGGAACTGCGTTCCGCGTGCGCCGGGCTGCTCGCCGGGGAGCAGGTGGAACGCCTGGTGGCCCGGCTGGACGGGGCCGGCCTGCTGCGCCGCCACGAGCAGGACGGATCTCAGGGCCGGCAGGCGTACTGGGATCTGGCGGGCATCGACGGCCCGCAGGCCGCCCGCAGCCTGGACACCCGGTCCGTGCGCGCCCTCTCCGTCGGCCGCACGGACGTCGGGCGGCTGCGTTCCGCCCTGCGGGCCGCGGGTCTCCTCCTCACCGACGATGCGACGCAGGCCGCCCTGACGCTGGTCCTGTGCGACGACTACCTCAGTCCCGAGCTCGCGTCCGCGGCCCAGGCCCTCAAGGACGCGGGGGCCAGCTGGCTCCCGGTGCAGGTCAGTGGCCCGGAGATCTGGGCCGGCCCGGTGTTCGGGCCACCGGGGTCCGGGGACGGCCCCTGCCTCGACTGCCTCACCGACCGGCTCTGGCGCGGCCGGCAGGCGGAGGCCCATGTGCAACGGCTGCTGTCGCGGCCGGGTCCGGCGCCGCGCCCCGACTGCTCCCTGCCCGCCGCGCTGGCGACCGGGCTGCACCTGGCCGCGCTGGAGGCCGCCAAGTGGCTGGCCGGGCACCGCGATGCGCACCAGTCCGCCCTGTGGACCCTGGACACGCTGACGCTCGAAACCGGTCACCACCCGGTGAAACGCCGCCCGCAGTGCGCCGGTTGCGGTGATCCGGGCCTGGTGGGCCGGCAGGTCCGGCAGCCCGTGCGCCTGGTCTCACGGCCCAAGCGGGACACCTCGGGCGGCGGGCACCGCTCCGCGTCGCCCCGCGAGGTCATGGACCGCTTCGGTCACCTCGTCGACCCGCTGACCGGTCCGGTCGCGGAGATCCGCCGGGATCCGCGCGGGCCCGAGGCCCTCAACTGCTTCCATGCCGGACACAACCCGGTGGTCGGCGCGGCCGGGCTCGACGCGCTGCGCGCCGGGCTGCGCCACACCAGCTCGGGCAAGGGCGTGACTCCTCTGCACGCGAAGGTGAGCGCTCTGTGCGAAGCGCTGGAGCGCCACTCCGGGTTCCACCAGGGCGACGAGCCGGTGGAGCGCGGCAGTTACCGCGCGCTGGACGCCGATGCCGTGCACCCCGACAGTGTTCAGCTCTTCCACCCGCGGCAGTTCGAGGGCCGTGCCGGCTGGAACGCCGCCCACGGCGCCTTCCACCAGGTGTGCGATCCGTTCGACGAGGACGCGGCCATCGACTGGACGCCCGTGTGGTCCCTCACCGAGGGCCGCCGGCGCCTGCTGCCCACGTCGCTCCTCTACTTCAACGCTCCCCAGCCTCCGGGCCGCGCCTTCTGCTGGGCGAACTCCAACGGGGCTGCCGCGGGCGCCACGCTCGAGGACGCCGTCCTGCAGGGCACTCTCGAACTCGTCGAACGGGACGCGGTCGCGCAGTGGTGGTACAACCGCACACGGCAACCAGGCATCGGCCTGCGCGCCTCGACGGACCCGTGGACCGGCGAACTCCTCACGCTGCACGGCGACATGGGCCGCGAGGTGTGGGCGCTCGACCTCACCTCCGACCTCGGCATCCCGGTCGTGGCCGCCCTCTCGCGCCGTACGGGCGCCGCTGCCGAGGACATCGTGCTCGGCTTCGGCGCGCACCCTGACCCGGCGGTCGCCCTGCGCCGCTCCCTGACCGAACTCAACCAACTCCTGCCGTACGTCGTCGAGTCGAGGACCGACGGAAGCGGGTACGGCACCACGGATCCGTCCGCGCTGCGCTGGTTCCGCACGGCCACCCTCGCGAGCGAGCCGCACCTGCGTCCCGACCACGACGCGCCCGTGGCACGGCGCAGGACCGCGCCCACCCGGAACGTGGCCGACGACATCACCGCGGTGCAGAACCTGCTCACCGAGCAGGGCCTCGACCTCCTCGTCCTGGACCAGACCCGGCCGGACATCGGTCTGCCCGTGGCCAAGGTCGTCGTCCCGGGGCTGCGGCCCCACTGGGCGCGGTACGCGCCGGGCCGCCTCTACGACGTACCGGTCCGGCTCGGCAGGCTGAGTGCCCCGCTGTCGTACGACGAACTCAACCCCGTACCGCTGTTCCTCTGAATCGCATCTCCCGTCCCCCATCCCGAACGGCCCTCCCCTATGCGCATCGCCCAGCTCGCCGGCAACGCCCTCACTGAGCTGTGGTCGCTGCGTACGGACACCACGGTCCACCCCGCCGAGCCGCCGGATCCGGCCGGCCGGGTCTCCGTGCTGCTGGTGCGTACCTGCTGGGAGACCACCCGGGTCGAGGCTCCCAGCCCGCAGTTCGTGGAGCTGCTGCGCCGGATGCAGTTCGGCCCCGTCTCCCCGGCCAACGTGGTGGATTCGTTCCCCGCCGTGCTGGCCACCGCGGAGAGCCTGTCCGTGGAGGCGGCGGCGTTGGAGGAGGAGCTGGCCCAGGTCCAGGGAAGCGTGGTGCGCACCCTGGTGCTGGGGGCGACGCCGCTGCTCTCGGTGGTCCCCACCGGACCGGGCGCACGGTTCGACCCGCGGCTGCTCCCGCCCGGCCGGCCTCGCCGGCTCTCCCGGTTCGCCGTGCTGCACAGCGTTCCGGGCGGGCTGTGCCTGCAGTCCCCGCTGTCGCACCACCGTGTCGAGGTGGAACACCCCGGGGTGGGCTGGTTGCTGGGCGAGCTCGGGGACGGCCGGGCCGGGGCGGTCCGGTACGCCGAGCAGCGGCCACTGGCGGCCGACGCGGTCGAGATGACCCACGCCTACCTGGCCGCGGCAGCCATGGTGACGCCGCAGTACGGCAACGCGTATGCCGAGGACACCGATCCGGCGCTGAGCGGCTGGTCCGCCGCCGAGCTGTTCGTGCACACACGCAGCCGGATCGGCAAGCCCGGCCAGGAGCCCGGGCTGACCTTCGCACCGAAGGACCGGACGGCGCCGGCCGCCCCGGCCCGGGACGAGCCGGCCGGGGTGCAGCTCCCCAGGCCCGTCCTGAGCCGGCTGAGAGACACGGATCCCTCACTGACCGAGGTGCTTGAACAGCAGGGCCTCACAAGGGAGTTCGCCACCACGGCGCCCACACTCGAGCAGCTCGGCGAACTGCTCTACCGGACGGCGCGGGCCCGGGCCGGGGGCCGCCCCCACCCGGGCCAGGGCGGTGTCCGCACCCTGGAGATCTACGTCATCTCCGTGCACTGCCGCGACCTGCTGCCGGGCGCCTACCGCTACCACCCGCA
The DNA here is from genome assembly GCF_044458665.1 of Streptomyces sp. NPDC050422. Classification (NCBI taxonomy): domain Bacteria; kingdom Bacillati; phylum Actinomycetota; class Actinomycetes; order Kitasatosporales; family Streptomycetaceae; genus Streptomyces; species Streptomyces sp. NPDC050422. The sequence goes on along the minus strand of NZ_JBITIE010000001.1, from coordinate 217,560 downwards.
CACGCACCGGCTGGAGCCGGTCCCCGGCGACCGGGAAGCAGCCGACGCCCTGCTGGCGGACGCCCGTACGACCGCCGGCCTCGACCAGCTCCCGCCTCTTCTCCTGGTGCTGACGACACGAGTGCCCGAGGGGCCGAACCGTCACCGTCCCGGCGCGTACACCGAGGTGCTGAAGGAGGTGGGCGCGCTCCAGCAGACGCTCCATCTCGCCTGCACGGCGATGGGTCTGGGGGCACACGTCCTGACGGCGGGGGGTGTGGAGGCCGTAGCACAGGCACTCGGACTCGACTGGCTGGCCGAGCCGAGCGTCGGGGAAATCATCCTGGGCCTGCCCGCCCGGCTTTCCACAGAAAATTGAATTGTCATCGATCTCGACGGCGGACCGCGGCACACAGCTCCGGCATAAGTGAATCCAATATTCCGATTCCATCGTCGCCCCAGGCAATCAGAATTCTCCCACCCCTGCCGTTCGAACCTTTCCTCTATGCTCACACTCAGCAGCGGACACCCCGCTGCCTGGGGGGACAAGTATGACTGGGATCAACCCAATCGAATCATCCATGGAGGAACATCAGTTGGGCCGCGATCTGGCCCCACGTGTCGCTACCGGCATCACCGCGGTCGTCCTGTGCGGATTCTTCGGCATTGCCTCCACCTACATACTCGCAGCTCGTCCCGGCCCGACCATGGTCGCAGGAGCATTCGCCCTGCTGCTCGCCACACTCTCCGTTCAGCTGCTGCATTCCTTCGCGCGCCCACTGGTGGCCTCATTACGGCCGAAAAGGGTGACGCTCGTGGCCCAGACCGCGCTCACCTATGCGCCATTCAGTTTCCTGGGGAAGGCCTGGCTCGGGATGCCCGGGTTCCTCGCGGCCTCCACCCTGCTCCTGCTTCCCGCCGCACTGGCCTGGCCGGCGTTCGCCCTGGAAGTCGTGGCCACGGACCTCATCGAGCTCAAGATGGGCACCACGCTTCCGGACGTCGCCTACACGACCGTCGCCACGATCCTGACGGCGCTCGTGGTGTACGGCCTGTCGCGCCTGAGTGAACTGGTCGCCGAAGTGCACCGGTCACGGGCCGAACTGGCCCGTCTGGCGATCGCTCAGGAACGGCTGCGCTTCGCCCGCGACCTGCATGACCTGCTGGGATACAGCCTCTCGGCGATCACGCTCAAGTGCGAGCTGACGTACCGGCTCGTGCCGAAGCAGCCCGAGCGGGCGCAGGAGGAGCTCACCGAGATCCTGCAGACCGCGCGCCAGGCCCTGACCGACGTCCGCGCCGTGACGCGCGGCTACCGCGACATGTCCCTGTCGGCGGAGGCGGCCACCGCCGAGTCGATGCTCTCCACGCTGGGCGTGCAGACCACTGTCCGGCTGAACTGCGGTCCCCTGCCGACCGCAGCGGACACCGTGCTGGCCACCGTGCTTCGCGAGGGCCTGACCAACATGCTGCGGCACAGCAAGGCCGAGGCGCTGGAGATCGAGGCACACCGCGAGGGGGATGTGGTGCGCCTGAGCGTGGTCAACGACGGGGTGGGCCGGATCGGCCGCATTCCCGGCGCCGGCCTCACCCCCGGCAGTGGCATCACCAATCTGACGGTGCGCGTCGAGGAGCTCCGCGGCCGGCTGCACGCGGGCGTGCGGGCCGACGGCCTTTTCGCCCTGGTCGCCGAAGTGCGGCTGGACGCCGCCGAATCGTGCGCGCGGGCCGGGCGGACCGAACCGCAGGAATGCCCCGGCTGAGCGCAGACGCCGGACACGGCGACGCGACGGGTCAACAGGCCTGGCGGCGGATGGCGTCGAGCAGCAGCGCCTGGCGCAGCGGCGCGGCCGTATCGTCCTGGTGGCCCGCGCGGACGGCGTGGGCGAAGGCCCGCAGGGTGGCGGTCACCTGGTCCGCCGCTTCGAGGACGATCTCCTCGCAGCCCCCCGCGCGCTCCAGCCGCACGACCGGCCGGTGGTCGGCGGGCGGTGTGAAGACCCGGTCCACGGTGATCCTCCCTTCGCTCCCCCACAGGGTGTAGGCGTTGCGGTAGGCGTGCTTCATTCCGAAGGCGAGGTGGGCGACGACACCGGAGCCGGTGCGCAGCAGGACCGATCCGCCGGTGTCGACTTCGTCTCCGGGGGCCCGTACGAGGGCCGCGCCCACGAGGCGCGGATTCTCGTCGAGCAGGTGGAGCGCGGCTCGTACGGGATAGACGCCCACGTCCCACAGGGCGCCGCCGCCCAGCTCCGGCCGGAGCCGGATGTCGTGCGGCGGCAGCGAGGGGATGGCGAACTCCGTGTCGAGGGCGCGTAGTTCACCGATGGCTCCGGATGCCACCAGTTCCCGTACGCGCTCGTGCTGGGGGTGGTGGACGAACATGACGTTCTCCATGAGCACGAGTCCGCGGGCGCGGGCGAGTGCGAGGAGACGGCGGGTGCGGGCCGGGTCGAGGGTGAGGGGCTTCTCCGCGAGGACATGTTTGCCCGCGCGCAGGGCCGCCTCGGTCCACTGCTCGTGCAGGGCCGCGGGCAGCGGGACGTACACGGCGTCGATGTCGTCACGGTCCAGGAGTTCCCCGTACCCGGAGACGGGCCGGGCCCCGAAGGGTCTGCCGGTCGCCTCGGCCTTCGCCGGGTCCCGGCTCGCGACGGCGGCCGGCACCGTCTCCGGCAGGGCCGCCATGGCCGGCAGCATGCGGCGGCGGGCGATGTCGGCGCAGCCGAGGACCCCGATGCGGACGGGGGAGGTCAACGCGAGGACCCCCCGGTCCCTGCCGGCGCCGCCGTCCCGCGGGACATCGCGTGGAGGCAGGCGATCAGGGTGCGGGCCTGGACGTTGACGTAGTGGGAATGCTGGACCAGGGTGCTGAGCTGGCCCGGCGTGACCCAGAGGTAGCCGTCGGGCTCCTCGGCCAGGTCGGTGTCGACGACGAGGTAGCGGGCCTCGGCGTTGAGGAAGCGGCCGCCCTCCTCCGCGTGGACGGCCTCGTAGCGGATCCGGTCGGGGCCGGCGGCGAGGACCTCGTCGAGGAAGCGGGGCCGGTCGTCGCCCTTCAGGTGGGCGTAGTTGGCCGGGGTGTACTGGACGGTCGGGCCCAGCTCCACGGTGTCGAGGAATCCGCCCTCGACGCGCGCGTGCACGAGTACGTGCGGCTCACCCGCGATGTCACGGGCCAGGAAGGCGGCGACGCCCCGGGCCACCGGCTCGAACAGCGGCTGACTCCAGCGCGTCACCTCCCGGCTGCCCGCGTACACGTTCACACCGACGACGTCGAAGTAGCGGCCCTGCCCCTGGGACACCGCCGTCTCCCCGCGCGCCCAGCCGGGCAGTGACGCCAGCGGGACCCGCTCGGCGGTCACGTCGTGCCGGGAGCGCTCCGCGGTGAACCAGGAACGCACCTCGGTGTCGGTGTGCAGTCCCCCGGGCCCGCCTGTTCCGCTCTCGGGCGGTACACACGCCAGTACCGTGCGCGAGTCCATGTTGACGACGTTGTCCCGCAGCAGGAGTTCGCCGATCTGGCCGAGGGTGAGCCAGCAGAAGTCGGGGTCCTCGGGCACGTCCCCCGACGCCTCGACGATCATGTTGCGGTTGCTCTTGTGGTAGAACCACGACCCGTGTTCGGACTGGAGCACGTCCGCGACGACCGTCCCGCGGCCGGGGTCGGTGAAGTACTCCAGGAACTTCACGTCGGCGCCCTTGTGGACCTTGGTGTAGTTGCTGCGGGTGGCCTGGACCGTGGGCGACAACTGGAGCAGGTTCGGGTTTCCGGGCTCCATCTTGGCCTGCATCAGGCAGTGCAGGATCCCGTCGAACTCCTTGACCAGAATGCCGAGGATGCCGACCTCGGGCTGCTTGATGATCGGCTGGTACCACTCCTCGCGCCGGGTGTGGTCGTCAGTGGTGACGTGCAGTCCCTCGACGGTGAAGAAGCGGCCGCTGCGGTGGCCGAGGTTGCCGGTGACGGGGTCGAAGGACCAGCCGTCGAGCCGGTCCAGGGGAACACGCTCGATGCGGAAGGAGTGGGCCTTGCGTCGCCCGTCGAGCCAGTCCGCGAAGTCGCCGGTCGCCAGGTGCGCCCCCGCGCGGGCCGCGGCCGACCGGGCGAGCCGCACCGCCAGGTCCGGGTCCGTGCGCGGCTTGAGCGCGGGCGGGGCGGTCATGGTGGTCATGCGGTGCCTCCAGTCGAGGGGGTCCCGTGGCCGGCGTCCGCCGGTCACGGGACGGGGATGCGTCCGTGGGGCCGGGGCCGGCGCTCACGTGTGGGTCTGCACGAACTCCCGCACGCTCTCGGCGACGTAGTCGATCATCTCGTCCGTCAGGCCCGGGTAGACCCCGACCCAGAACGTCTGCTCGGTGATGATGTCGCTGTTGGTGAGGTCGCCGACGGTGCGGTGCGGCTGGTCGATGTAGGCCGGGTGGCGGGTCAGGTTCCCGGCGAACAGCCGCCGCGTGCCGATCTTGCGGGACTCCAGGAAGTCCACGAGGGCGGCCCGGGTGAAGGGCGCCCCGGGGTCCACGGTGAGGACGAAGCCGAACCAGCTGGGGTCGCTGCCCGCGGTCGCCTCGGGAAGGATCAGGTGCGGCACGCCCTCCAGCCCCGCGCGCAGGCGGCTCCAGTTGTGACGCCGGGCGTCGATGAAGCCGTCGAGCTTGGCGAGCTGGCTGAGTCCGAGTGCCGCCTGGAGATCGGTGGCCTTCAGGTTGTACCCCACGTGCGAGAAGATGTACTTGTGGTCGTATCCCGCCGGCAGAGTGCCCATCTGGTAGTCGAATCGCTTCAGGCACTTGTTGCTCTCGCCGGGCTCGCACCAGCAGTCGCGGCCCCAGTCGCGCAGTGACTCGACGATGCGTGCCAGCGCCAGGTTCGAGGTGAGGACCACACCGCCCTCGCCCATGGTGAGGTGGTGCGCCGGGTAGAAGCTGACGGTGGTGAAGTCGCCGAAGGTGCCGGTGAGCTGCCCGTTGTACGTGGCTCCGACCGCGTCGCAGTTGTCCTCGATCAGAAACAGGTCGTGCTCTTCCGCGAGTTGCGCCATCTCGGCGACCTCGAAGGGGTTTCCGAGGGCGTGCGCGATGATGATGGCCCGGGTCCTGGGACCGATCGCGGCCTCCACCCTGGCGGCCGTCGTGTTGTACGTTCCCAGCTCCACGTCCACGAAGACGGGTACGAGCCCGTTCTGCAGGATCGGGTTGACGGTGGTGGGGAAGCCGGCGGCGACGGTGATGACCTCGTCGCCCGGCCGCAGACGGCGGTCCTCCAGCAGGTGGGAGGTGAGGGCCGAGACGGCGAGAAGGTTCGCGGAGGAGCCCGAGTTGGTCAGGTGCGCCTTGCGGCGCTTCATCCGCCGGGCGAAAGCCGACTCGAACTTGCGCGAGCTGCGGCCGGCCGCGATCCGCATCTCCAGCGCGGCCTCGACGAGGGCGACCCGGTCCTCCTCGTCGAGCACGGCCCCGGACGGCCAGATCTCGGAGACGCCCGGGACGAACCGGCCGTCCGGCTGCGCCTCCTGGTGGTATTTGCGGACGTGGTCGAGAACAAGTTCCTTGTGTTCCTTCATCGCTCTCTCGTCTCCCGTGATGTCAGGCGTTCACTGGTTCGACCCTCGGACACGACGCTCGAACACTCCTCGACGCCAACTGGGGCGGCCGTGCCGAAGACGGCCTGGGCCAGCAGATCGCCGAGGGAGTCGTCGAGCGTGCGGCGCGGCCGCCAGCCCAGGAGCAGCGCGGCGCGGGAGATGTCGAGTCGCTGCCACTCCGCGCCGCCGCGCCCGCCCGCGACGGCCGCCTCCCGGCCCTGCCCGGACTCCTCCACGACGGCCACGGGCAGCCCGCTCAGCTCGATGAGCCGGTCGGTCACCTTCCGTACGCCGACGGCCTCACCGCTTCCGATGTTGACCACCGTGCCCCGGGTGTCCGCGCGAGCCGCCGCGACCGCGGCGTCGGCGACGTCGCGCACGTCGACGAAGTCACGGCGGGCCCGCAGCGGGGCGAGGCGCAGCGGGGGCGCCGCCCGGCCGCCGGCGCGGGAGCCGGACCGGTGGGCGGCGGCGAGATGGGCGGCGACGGTGCCGAGGAGGCTTTCGCGTGGGGCGCCCGGCCCCGAGACGTTCGAGATCCGCAGGACCCCGCCGTCCACGGTTCCGGCGTCCGCGGCCTCCAGGACGGCCCGCGCGCCCAGCAGTTTCGTCCGGCCGTACGGCCCGTCCGGCGCGGGCGGCAGGTCCTCCGTGATCCGCACTCCGGGCGCGGTCGGACCGTACTCGTGCACGGACCCCAGGTGGACCAGCCGGGGCGGCCGGGGCCGCAGGCCGATGGCTTCGACGACCCGGCCCGGCAGCTCCGCGTTCGCCTGGTGCATCTGCCGCTCGGTGACGCCCCAGACGGCCCCCGCGGCGTTGACCACGATGTCGGCCCCGGCCCGGGCGAGCACCTCCGCGATCCGGGCCGGGGTCGCGGAGAGGAGGTCGACGGCGAGGTCCGGGGCCGTGTGACCGCCGCCGCGCGCGACGCGGAACACGGCGGCGCCGGCCTCCTCGAACGCCGTGCAGATGTGCCGCCCCACGAACCCCGTGGCCCCGAACACCACGACCGACCGGCCTGCCAGGGGCGGTTGTTCGTCTCTCGGCTCCTCGTGCGCCATCGCGCGCACCTCCTCCGTGTCCGTGCCCGGGACCGTGCCCGGGCAGTTGTCGGGAAATCGACGCCGGGGTGCCGGGGTGCCCACCGGGGAGCACGTCCGCAGCCGCCCCGGTGACCGGGAACCCCCTCGGTCCTCAGGCCGCTGCCCTGACACCGCGCGCGGTCAGGCCCAGAGCGGTCAGCGCCTGCCCGACGTCAGCCGGGCCGGCGGCCGCGACATAGCCGTCGGGCCGGATCAGCAGCCACTCCGCCGCCGCCAGTCCGAGACCGGCGCGCAGCGCTCCGTCCGGGTCCGCCAGCGGCACCGCGGCCGCGTCGCCCGCACTGTCCCCACCCTCGGCGCCGAGCACCGCCGACACCGTCCGTACGGTGATCTGCGGAAGTGCCCGCACCAGCGCACGGAGCTCCTCGTCGGCGGCGGCCGGCGTCGTGAGCAGCGTCCACCCCGGCTCGCGCAACTGGGCCAGGAACTCCCTCCAGCCGGCGGAACGCTCGTACCCCGCTCCGGTCACCCGTGCCGCCCTCATGCCCGGCCCGGCCAGCGGCGCCGGCCCGGTTCCGGGACCGGCCGCCGGGTGCACGGCACCGTGCTCGTAGGCGAGACCCAGGGCGGACATCCCGCCCATGATCTTGCGCTGCACCCGGCCCTTGACGGGGCCGGTCCGGCGGAGCACCGTGAACGCCGCACGCAACAGCCCGGCGAAGAAGCGGCTCCTGAGCTGGACCAGTGCCGTGGCGAACTTCGTCGAGCGCAGCAACTCGGCGCCCACGGGCACCCGCTCGGCGCCGTAGCTGTCCAGCAGGGTCTCCTCGGCCTCGCCCCGCAGCACCGCCGCGAGCTTCCAGGAGAGGTTGAAGGCGTCCTGGACACCGGTGTTCAGGCCCTGCCCCGAGGCCGGGCTGTGCACATGGGCGGCGTCTCCGGCGACGAAGCAGCGCCCGACGCGCATCCGGTCGATCATGCGCTGCTGGATGGTGAAGACGGAGATCCAGGTCGGTTCCTCCACCCGGACGCTGTGCCCGATGCCCGCGTGGATCTTGTCCGCGAAGCGGCGGGCGATCCTCGCCCCGTCCCCCGGCCGGTCCGCGTCGTAATCGACATCGGCGGTGTCGAGCAGCCGCCACTTGCCCGGGTCGGGGAAGGGCACCATCATCACCGTGCCCGCGGGGGTGCGCATCCAGTGGATGCTGTCGCGCGGCAGGTCGCACTCGACCACGGCGTCGGCGATCAGCCAGGTCTCCGAGGACTCGCCCGTCAGCTGCAGGCCGAGGCCCTTGCGGACCGTGCTGTGACCACCGTCGGTGCCCAGCAGCCAGTCGGCCGCCACGTCCTCCACCTGGCCGTCCTGGTGCTCCAGGACCGCCCGGACCCCGTCGCCGGTGTCCTCGAACGCGGTGAGCCGTACCCCCCATTCGACGTCGACGCCGCGCTTCGCGGCCGCGGTGCGCAGCACCTCTTCCGTGATGACCTGGTCGACCATGAGCGTGAAGGGGAACCGGGTCGGCAGCCGGCTGTAGTCGGTGTCGAAGCGGATGAGCCTGCGACCGTTCTGGTGGAGCGTGAAGTGCTCGACGCGCTGCCCCCGGGGCAGCAGGTCGCCGATGACGCCCATGTGGTCGTACGTCTCCAGGGTGCGCGCGTGCGTGGCCAGCGCCCGGCTGGTCACGGCGGGTCCCGCCGCCGCGTCGACGAGGCGTACGCGCACCCCGTGCCGGGCGAGTTCGTGTGCGGCCGTCAGGCCGACCGGGCCCGCTCCGACCACCAGTACCTGAGGCCCCGTCGTCCGGGGGGAGCCGTCCATGCGGCCTTGTGCCGGGTCGTTCATCAGGCGGCCCTTCCGGCCGGGCTCTCGGCGGTCCGGCCGGCCTGCCACCACGCGCCGTTGTCGCGGTACCAGGCGACCGTCGCGGCCAGCCCCTCCTCGAAGCCGATGCGCGGGGCGTAGCCCAGCTCGTCGCGGATCTTCGACTCGTCGAGCGAGTAGCGCAGGTCGTGGCCCTTGCGGTCGGCGGCCCGCCGGACGAGGGACGGGTCGGCCCCGCACAGTCGCAGCAGCCGCTGGGTGATGTCCACGTTGGTCTGCTCGTTGCCGCCGCCGACGTTGTAGACCTCACCGGCCCGCCCGCCGGCCAGGACGAGCTGGATGGCGCGGCAGTGGTCGTCGACGTGCAGCCACTCGCGGATGTTGCGGCCGTCGCCGTAGAGCGGGACGGGCAGGCCGCGCAGCAGGTTGGTGGTGAAGAGCGGGATCAGCTTCTCGGGGTGCTGGTAGGGGCCGTAGTTGTTGGAGCAGCGCGTGATGGAGACGTCCAGCCCGTGGGTACGCCAGTAGGAGCGCGCCACCAGGTCGGAGCCCGCCTTGGAGGCCGCGTAGGGGGAGTTGGGCAGGAGCGGCCACTCCTCGGTCCACGAGCCCTGCTCGATCGAGCCGTACACCTCGTCGGTGGAGACGTGCACGAAGCGCTGGACGTCGGTGGCCAGGCAGGCGTCGAGCAGGGTCTGGGTGCCCACGACGTTGGTGCGGAAGAAGGGGGCGGAGGAGGCGACGGACCGGTCGACGTGCGACTCGGCGGCGAAGTGCACCACCGCGTCGTGACCGGGCAGGAGATCCAGCAGGAGCGGCAGGTCGCAGATGTCGCCGTGGACGAATTCGAAGCGCGGGTGCGACGCCGGCAGATTGCTCCGGTTGCCCGCGTAGGTCAGTGCGTCGAGGACGGTGACCCGGGCGAACTCGTAACCCGGGTAGCCGCCTTCGAGCAGGGTGCGTACGTAGTGCGATCCGATGAAGCCGGCGCCGCCGGTGACGAGGATCCTCATGCCGCGACCTCGATCCGGGCGTGGTCGCCGATGATCAGGCTGTGCAGGCCCGACGGGTGGTCGGCGGTGGTGACGGTGGCCGCCCGGCCGATGACGGAGCCGTGCAGGCCCTTGGCGCCGACGACGGAGGAGCCGTCGAGGGTGATGGAGTAGTCGATGCGGGCCTCGCTGATCGCGCAGTCCCGGCCGACGGAGGTGTGCGGTCCGATGTGGCTGTCGACGATCACACTGTCCGCGCCGATGACGGCCGGGCCCTCGATGTACGAACGGACGATGCGGGCTCCGGGCTCGACGACCACCGCGCCGACGATCGTGCTGGCCTCGTCGACCTCACCGGCGACGTCACGCGCCAGTCCGTTGAGGATCTCGCGGTTGCATTCGAGTACGTCCTCCACCCGGCCGGCGTCGCGCCAGTAGCCGGAGTACTGGGTGGCCCGCACCGGGGCACCCCGGGACACCAGCCACTGGATGGCGTCGGTGATCTCCAGTTCGCCGCGGGCGCTCGGCACGATGGCGGCGACGGCCTCGTGGATGGCGGGGGTGAAGAAGTACACCCCGATCAGGGCGAGGTCGGAGCGCGGGTGGGCCGGCTTCTCGACCAGGGCGGTCACCGTGCCGTCCGGCTCGGTCTCGGCGACGCCGAAGGCCCGCGGGTCGGCGACCTTGCAGACGGCGATCTGGGCGGCCGGGCCGTGGGCCCGGAAGTCCTCGGCCACCTCGACGATGCCCTGGGGCAGCATGTTGTCGCCGAGGTACATGACGAAGTCGTCGTCCCCCAGGAAGTCCTGGGCGATCCGCACACAGTGGGCGAGGCCGAGCGGCAGGTCCTGGCGGATGTACGTGATACGGGCTCCGAGTCGTGAGCCGTCGCCGAGCGCCGCCTCGATCTCCGGCGCGCGGTCACCGACCACGATCCCGATGTCCGTGATCCCGAGCTGCCGGATCCCGTCCAGGACGTGCTCCAGAACAGGGCGGTTCGCTATGGGGAGGAGCTGCTTCGGCATGGAGTGGCTGAACGGGCGCAGACGCGTGCCCGAACCGCCCGACAGAACCAGGGCTTTCATGGAGAGACCTCTTCTCGCTGAAAGGGGTGACGGGGCCTTTGGCAGCCGGAGCATGCGGGCGCCCGGTCGCATCGCCCTCGAACCGGGGTGCAGCCCGGGACGCGCGAACGGGGAACGGCCCGCCCCCTGTCGACGTACGACAGGAGACGGGCCGTCCCCGGGAGCGCGCGGGCTGTCAGCCGGCCCCCCGCTCCGCGTGGGCGGACAGGAGGAAGGCGACGAGGGAGTCGAGGTCACGGAAGTTGTCCCCGACGAGGTCCGACGTCGTGATGGGCGCCTTCAGGTCCTGGCGCAGGAAGTTGAGCAGCCGCACGGTGGAGAGCGAGTCGAGGATCCCCCACTCCAGCAGCGGTGTGTCGGGGGCGAGTTCGACCCCGTCCGAGTCTCCGAGCAGCTCGTCGACGATGTAGTCCCGGATGCGCGACAGCAGTGCGTCGCGGTCGACCGTGGTGAGCATGTTCTCTCCTGGTTCGCATGGGGATGAGGGAGGGGAGTGCGGCAGGCGCCGTGCCTCGGCGCGGGTCAGACCCGGTGCGGTGCGGCCCGGAGCGCGGCCCGGTCCGTCTTGCCGTTCGCGGTGCGCGGGAGCTCCTCGACCACTTCGAGGGAGTTGACGACCATGTAGCCGGGCAGCCGCTGCGCGCAGTGCCGTTTCACGTCGAGCAGGCCGGGACGCCTGCCGTCCCGGCCGACGACGACGGCGTGCAGCCGCGCCTGAAGACCGGCGCCCCGTACGATCACCACCGCCTCGGCGATGGTGTCGAGGGTGCCCAGGGCCGCCTCGATTTCGCCCAGCTCGATCCGGTGGCCGCGGACCTTGACCATGTGGTCGCGGCGTCCCGCGTAGTCGAGTTCGCCCCGCTCGTCCCGGCGTCCCAGGTCACCTGTGCGGTACGCGCCCCGGTGCGGGGGGCGGCCCCAGTAGCCGAGCATGACGGTGGGTCCGGACACCACGATCTCGCCCGTGCCGTCCTCGTCGGCGCCGTCGAGGACGACGGTGTCGCCGGAGCAGGCGGTGCCGATGGGCAGCGGACCCGTCCGGTCGAGGTCCGCGCCGGTGACCTCGTAGGCGGTGCAGACATTGGTCTCCGTCGGGCCGTACCAGTTGAACATCCGCACTCCGGGCCAGGCGGCGCGCAGTTCCTTGGCCTGCTGGAGCGGGAAGGGCTCCCCCGCGTAGACGCACACGCGCAGGGTGGGCGGCTTCGTGAGCCAGCCGCCCTCGCGCATCATCAGCAGGATGATGGAGGGGACGGAGTACCAGACGGTGATCTCTTCGTCGCGGACCAGGTCGACGAGGCGGTCCGGGGCGTAGGCCAGGTCGGCGGGTACCAGCCGGACGGAGGCGCCGGCCAGGAAGGCCCCGTACAGGTCGTAGACCGACAGGTCGAAGTTGAACGGCGCGTGGTTGGCGAGGCGGTCGGCCGGCGTCAGTCCGGTGGACCGCGCCGCCCAGCGCACGAAGGCCAGCGCGTTGCGGTGGCTGATGCACACACCCTTGGGCTCGCCGGTGGAACCGGAGGTGTAGAGGATGTACGCCGGGTCGTCCGGCGCGTTGGGGTGGACGGGAGGCGCCGGGAGCGGGGCCCCCTCGGCGAGCAGTTCGGCCGTGGTGACGAGGGAGGCGGCCGCGCCGTCACCGGAATGGGACGCCTTCGCGGCAAGTGCGCCGCGCTCGTCGGTGACGACCAGGGCCGGGGAGCAGCTGTCGCTGATCCGCAGGAGGCGGGCGACCGGATTGCTCGGGGCCACCGGCACGTACAGCGCTCCGATGCGCAGCGCTCCCTGCATGGCCGCCACCACCTGGGCGGACTTGGCGGCCCACAGGACGACGCGGTCTCCCGCTCGCACTCCCCTGGCGGTGAACGCCGCGGCGAACCGGTCGGCCATGCGGTCGAGTTCGCCGTAGCCGGTCGTCCCGAAGTCGTCGATGACGGCCGGTGCGTCGGGATGCTGCTCGGCCGCCCGGGCGACGAGCCGGTGCAGCGCGTAGCCCTCCGGCTCCGCGTTCGCGTCCATGGTTGGGCCTCTTCTCTGTCCGGGTGCGGGGTGGGGTGCGGGGATCCGTGTCCTGCTTGCCGGCGGCGCCGGGGTCAGAGCCCCAGCTCGGCGGCGACGAGACGACGCTGGATCTCGGAGGAGCCCGAGAAGACGGTGGCCGGGACCGCGTCGCGCAGCGCCGCTTCGACGCCCGTCTCCGTCAAATATCCGCGGCCACCGAAGAGCTGGACCGCGTCGAGGGCCGAGGCCACGGCGGCCTCCGAGACCTGCAGCTTGGACAGGGCGACGGGCAGCACTGACCGGCCGCCCCGGTCCATCTCCCAGCAGGCGCGGTGGAGGAGCAGCCGGCCGCTCTCCAGGCGCAGCTTCATGTCGACGACGCGGTCGGCCACGGACTGGAATTCGGCGATCCGCTTCCCGAACTGGCGGCGTGCGCGGACGTGCGCGACCACCTGCTCGATCAGCCGGTCCTGCACCCCCAGATAGAGGGCGAACAGACAGGCGCGCTCCCAGCCCATCGAGTGCTGGAAGATCACCCCGCCCAGGCCCGGAGCGCCGAGGACCCGCTCGTCGGGGACGAAGCAGTCGCGGAACTCGACCGTGCCGGCCGGACAGTCGTGCAGGCCCATCTTGGCGAAGGGTTCGCTCGCCACGAGGCCGGGTGTGCCGGTGTCGACCACGAAGCCGGTCGACCCAAGGTGCCCGGCGCTGGGGTCGGTGGTGGCGTAGGTGACGCAGAGGTCGGCGACGGGGCCGTTCGTCACGAAGTTCTTGAGGCCGTTGAGCAGGTAGCCACCGGGCACCTTGCGGGCCGTGGTCGCCAGCTTGGAGATGTCGGAACCCGCCTCCGGCTCCGTCATGGCATTGGCCGCGACGAGCCGTCCCTCGCACATGCCGGGCAGCAGGTCCTTGCGTACGGCGTCGGAGCCGAACTCGGCCAGCGGCATGGCGCAGGCGAACAGGTGTGCCGCGGCGGCGAACACCATTCCGGTACGGGCACAGCCCTTGCCGAAGGCCTCGTAGATCAGCGCGGTGTCCACCGCGGGTCGGCCCGAACCGCCGTACTCGGCGGGGACGCTCGTCCCGAGCAGCCCCGCTCCGCCGAGCCGGCGCCACTCGTCACGGGTGTAGTAGGCGGCAGCCCCGGAGTCCGGCGGGGCAATCGAGCGGGCCGCTTCGAGGGTCCGGTCGTAGTCGGCTCGCTGCGCGGACGTCCAGCCGAATTCCATGGGTACTCCTTGACTTGGTGGGGCGGTGAGCGGCGGGATGCGGGGTCAGCGCACCCATCGGGGTGTCTCCGTGACCTCGATGACCGCGCAGCCGATGCCCACCCCGGGACCGACCCCGAGGGCCAGCAGCCGGTCGCCGGCCCGGAGCCCGCCGGTCGTGAGCAGGTGGTCGAAGGAGATGACCTGATCGCCGGCCGAGACATGGCCGACTCCCCTGCCGTACTCCCAGGTCGACTGATCCAGCGTCAGGCCGAGGGGGGCGAGCAGGCGCTCCTCGGTCATGGCGCGCTCGGTGTTCATGTAGGCGACGCGCGTGATGTCGGAGGTCCGCAGGCCGGCCTCCTCCAGGCAGCCGCCGATGAGCTCCTCCTGCGCCTTCAGCAGTCGCAGCCCGCCGTCGGCCGGCATCTCCCCGGACCGGAAGAAGTGCGCGGCCCGGGTGCCGAAGTCCAGCTGCTCCCCGGTGGTCGCGCCGGGCGGGAACATCGGGGCTCCGCTGCGGTGGAGCTCCTCCAGCTCGGGCACGGTGCGGGTGCCGACGCTGAGCAGCCGGGCGAACCCGGCCCGGTTGCTCAGCACGAGGGAGCTGCCGCCGTCACCGAGCAGGAAGCCGGGGTTGGCCCGCCACCGGTCGACACCAGGGGTGCCGAAGTTGTCGGCGGCCGCGATGAGCGCGCCACGTCCCTCGGCCCCGGCGCTCAGCCGGGCGGCGGCGAGTTCGAGAGCGCCGAAGACGCCGTTGCAGCCCTGGCGTATCTCCGCGGCCAGGCAGTCGCCGCCCAGCAGATGGCGTTGCAGATAGGACTGCGGGCACCAGCCCTCGGGGCCCTGGTGCCACACGGATACGTAGAGGAGGGTGTCGATCTCCGCCGGTGCGAGGCCGGACCGCTCCAGGGCTTGGCGCGCTGCCGACAGCGCCATCTCGGGGGCGGGTACGTCGCCCGCGACGGTCACCGCCGTGAGCCCGTACCGCTCGATCTCCTCCGCCGAGTACGCGCCCTCGTCGACCGCCGTCGTCGCACTCACTGTCTCGGGAAGGTGTACGCCCACTCCCGCGATGTACACGTTGCCTGTACGCACTGTCCGCTCCTCCTGTCGGGTTGCTCGCCTCCACGGTGGGGGCGAGCGCTCGACGGGGCGTGGAAGGCGGCTTGAACGCCGGCGGGCACGGGGCCGGAGGGTCGGAACAGGGCACGCCAAAGGCCCACCGCCGGTGCGTACACCGGCCGTGGGCCTTTCCGTCCGTGCTCGCGACGGGGAGCGGGTCAGGCGTTCGCCTCGGCGTTGTCCGACTTCTCGGTGCTGACCGACGCCCCGGCGTCGTCCGGCTTCTCGGCGTCGTCCGCCGTCCCGGCGTTGCCCTCCTGCTCCGCGAGGATCTCCTCCTCGGTGCGCCAGTCCTCGTCCCTGATCGCCTGCGGCAGCAGGCCCGCCAGCAGCAGCGCGAGGAGGAGCAGGGCACCGGAGGCCCAGGTGATCGTCTTCGTCGAGTCGGTGAACGCGGTCCGCGCCGACTTCTCCACCTCCTGGCCGGCCACGGCCGCGGTGTCACCGCCCCGCGCCATGAGCCGGGCGCAGTCGCCGGCCGCCGACGGGCCCTCGTCCGTGGCGACCCGCTCGCGGACACAGCCCCGGAAGTCCGCGAGCAGCGGGCCCGCATCCTGGCCGGAGGCGACGGCGACGGCACGGACTCGAGGCACGGAGTCGTCGGCCGCGTGGTCGGCCCCGCCTCCGAGCAGCGCCACGAACAGGGTGCCGAGTACCGCCACCCCGAGGGTCCCGCCGAGCTGGTCGAACGCGTTCAGGAGGCCGGAGGCGGAGCCGACCTCACGGTCGGAGACGCCACCGAGGATCTGGCTGGTGAGCGGGGTGAGGACGAAGCCCATGCCGGTGCCGCAGAGCAGGCCGGACGGGATCAGTTCCCAGGGGTTCAGGCCGTTTCCGGCGAGCTGCAGCGTCAGCCAGGCGCCCGCGGTGCCGGCCAGCAGGGCGATCAGGCCCCACTTGAGGACGCGGCCGCCGTACCGCGGCACGAGGGCCATGCCGGACCACGCGGAACCGAAGGCGACGCCGACGGCCCAGGGCATCTCGGTCAGGCCGGCCTTGAGGGCGGAGAAGCCGAGGCCGATCTGCAGGTGCAGGGCGAGGACCATCAGGTAGCCGGCCATGGCGCAGAAGAAGGCCAGGGTGATGAACAGGCCGACGACGAAGGTGCGGTTGCGCAGCAGGCTCATCTCGACGAGCGGCGTGCGGTCGGCGCGCTGCAGCCGGATCTCGTACCGGGCGAAGAGGGCGAGCACCGGGACCGAGCCGGCGAGCATGGCCAGGATCCAGCCGGGCCAGCCCTGCTCACGCCCCTGGACCAGGGGATAGACGAGCAGGAACAGGCCGGTGGTGGCGAGCAGCATGCCGACGATGTCGAGGCCGGCGCGGCGCGGGGAGCGGGACTCGGGAAGGATGCGCAGCGCGAGGACGAAGGCCGCGATGCCGACGGGGACGTTCAGCAGGAAGACCGAGCGCCAGCCGGTGCCGAAGAGGTCCCAGTCCACGAGTGCGCCGCCGAGTACGGGGCCGCCGACGGCGGCGAGTCCCATGAACGGGCCGGACGCGCCGAAGGCCGCTGCCCGCTGCTCGGGCGGGAAGACGTTCTTGATGACGGCGAGGACCTGGGGCACCATCACGGCCGCCGAGGCACCCTGCAGGACGCGGGCCGTGATCAGCTCCGCGGGGCTCTGCGCCACCGCGCACAGGGCGGACATGGCGGTGAACGCGGCGAGACCGACGAGGAAGGTGCGGCGGCGGCCGAAGATGTCGCCGAGCCGGCCGCCGGTCACCAGCAGGACGGCGAAGGCCAGCGCGTAGCCGGCGGCCATCCACTGCAGGGCGGTGTAGCTGCCGCCGAGGTCGGCGCGGATGGCCGGCATGGCCACGTTGATGACGGAGCCGTCCAGCAGGTCCATGAAGTTGGCGCCGAGCAGGACGAACAGAAGCAGCCAGTGGCTCTGTGAGCCACCCCGTGCGGGCTGTTCTGCGGTGGGCATCGTGGTCGAGGCCATGGGGGTCTCCCTCGTGGTCTTGGGCTGAACCGAGAACAAAGTTATACCAGGTGAAATTTTTTATCAAGACAAAAATTGGTTCGAGTAAGGTACATTGGCGTCATGGCAGAGACCACCACGACCGCGCCCCTCGGTCTGCGCGAACGCAAGCGGCTGGAGACCCGTGCCGCGATCTCCCGCGCCGCCGCCCGCCTCTTCCTCCGTGACGGCTTCCACCACGTCTCGGTCGGCGAGGTGGCCAAGGCCGCCGACGTCTCGAAGGTGACCGTCTTCAACTACTTCCCGACGAAGGAAGACCTCGCCCTGGCCCCGCTGGCCGAGCACACCGGCGACGAGGTCCGGGCGGTCCGCGAGCGCCCTGCGGGAACCTCGCCGCTGGACGCCCTGCGCGACGCCTTCCTGGACGACCTCGCCGCCCACGCGCCCCAGGCCGGCATGTTCGAGGCCGCCGCCCCGCTGGTCCGGATGATCCTCACCACCCCCTCCCTCAGCGCCCGCCTCCTGGCCATCGAGGCCGACCGCGAGCAGGCGCTGGCCGACGCCCTCGCCGAGGAGACCGGAGGTCCCGGCGCCGTCGACGCACGGGTGTTCGCGGCTGCGGCCCTCGGCGTACGGCGCGCCCTGGTCGCCGAGAACTACCGGCGGCTGACCGAGGGCGCGAGCCCCGCCTCGCTCTACCCGGACGCTCTCGCGCAGGCCGTACGGGCCTTCGGCCTGCTGGAGTCCGGTTTCGGCGGGTACGCGGTCCGCTGAAGGCGCGGCCGGCGCCCGGTCACGGCCGGCGGGCAGGACTGCGGATCGGCTCGGGATCGCGTACGACGACGGGAGCGAGCACCTTGTCCACCCGCTCGACCAGGTCCTGCGGCAGCTCGACGTCGACAGCACCGGCACTCGCCGCCAGTTGCTCGGGCCGGGACGCCCCGACGAGCGCCGTGGCCACCAGGTCCCGGCCCAGCAGCCACGCCAGCGCGAGCTGAGCCGTCGTCAGACCCGCCTCGCGGGCCAGCGCTCCCGCCTCCGCGACCCGCTCGACCACGTCCGCGTCGGGCCGGCCGCCGCTGAGCCCGAAGCGGGAGTCGGGCGGCGCCTGTGCGCCGGGCCGGTACTTGCCGGTCAGCACACCCTGGTACAGCGGCGAGAACGCGATGACGCCCATGCCCTGTTCCGCGCAGACCGGCACGACCCCGGCCTCCGGCACCCGCCACAGCAACGAGTACTGCACCTGATTCGACACCAGGGGGATGCGCAGTTCACGGGCGAGCGGAGCCGCGGCCGCGACCTCCTCGGCCCGCCATTCGGACACGCCGACGTACAGGACCTTCCCGGACCGCACCAGGTCCGCGAAGGCCGTCAGCGTCTCCTCCAGCGGGGTCTCGTGGTCGAACCGGTGCGCCTGGTACACGTCGATGTACTCGGTACGCAGCCTGCGCAGCGACCCCTCGGCCCCCTCCATGACGTGCTTGCGCGACAGCCCGCGGTCGTTCGCTCCGGGGCCCGTCGGGAAGTACACCTTGGTGCTCAGCACCAGGTCCTCGCGCCGCACTCCGCTCAACGCGGCGCCCAGCACCTCCTCGGCGCGCGTACGGGCGTACGCGTCCGCCGTGTCGAAGACCGTGATCCCCAGATCGAGGGCCGCGCGCACACAGGCGTGCGCCGTACCGTCGTCGACCTGGCCGCCGTGCGTCTGTGAGTTGCCGTAGCCGATGCGGCTGACCTTAAGGCCGCTCGAACCGAGCCTCGTGTAGTCCATGCGGGTCTCCTCTCCCCTACGAGGAGCGATGCTGGCAGTGGGCACTCGTGTCCCCCTCGACTCCCGGGGTCCGGCGCCTCAAGCGGCACTCGACGGGCCGTTCCTACAGTCGCGCCATGAAGATCCTGCTGAGTACGGGCCCCTCGTTCGGGCTCTACAACCCTGTCGTGCCCCTCGCCTGGGCACTGCGCGCATCCGGCCACGACGTGCTCATGGCCGCGCCCGAGGGCATGGCCGCGACGGTCAACGGCTCCGGCCTGCCCTTCGTACCGTCCAGCGGCCCCCTGGGCATGGCCGATGTGATGATGTACGACCGCGCCGGACGGCTGCTCCAGCGCCCCGACACCGAGGAGGAGTTGCTGCCGCACATCGGCCGCGGCTTCGGACGGCTGGCCGCCCGGACGCTGGACGGCATGCTGCGGATCATCGAGGAGTGGCGGCCCGACGTCGTGATCGGGGAGTCCCACGCCTACTCCGCGGGCACCGCCGCCCGGATACTCGGCGTGCCGTGGGTCGAGCACGGTCTCGGCGCGGGCTACCTGCCCACGATCGACGCCTTCGGCGCGCAGGAGTTCGAGCCGGAGCTGAGCGGGCACGGGCTCACCGGCCTGCCCGAGGCCGACCTGGTGCTCGACACCTGCCCGCCGGGCATCCGCCCCGAGAACACGCGCCCCGTGCAGCCGATGCGGTACGTCCCCTACGACGCCGCCGGGACCGTCCCGTCCTGGGTGTTCGAGAAGCGCGACCGCCCGCGGCTGCTGCTCACCCTGGGCACGCGGGTGCCCGTCGGCGGCGGACTCCCGCTCTTCCAGGAGCTGATCAGGACCCTCCCGGAACTCGGCGTCGAGCTGGTGATCGCCGTCGCCGACGACGTGGTCGACCAGCTGGGCCCGCTGCCCGAAGCGGTCCGGGCGGCCGGCTGGCTACCGCTCGGCTCGGTCCTCGCCTCCTGCGACCTCGCGGTCCACCACTGCGGCGCGGGCACCACCCTCTCGGCCGTGCTCGCCGGGGTGCCGCAGCTCCTCATCCCGCGGATCGCCGAGCAGTACGACACCGCGCGCCGGCTGGCGGCGTACGGGGCGGCCCTGGAACTGCCCGACGTACAGATCGACCCGGCGGCGGTCCTCGGCGCCTGCCGGGCGCTGCTGGCAGACCCGTCCTACGCGGCCTCCGCGCGCCGGCTGCGTGCCGAGATGGCCGAACTGCCCACACCCGCAGAGATCGTGGGCGTGATCGAGGCGCTCGCCGCGCGCGGCGCCTGAGCAGGGCCGACAGACAGGAAGGGCCACCCGCTCGCCGCGGGCGGCCCTTCTTCTCGGGCGAGAGGGCCGGTTACCGGCCCCCTCGCACCCCGTACCTCTCCTCGATGGTCCGTACGAGCTCCGCCGGGGAGGGCTGCTCGCGTATCTCCTCGCGCAGGTCCGCCGCCGCCTTGCGGTATCCCGGCTCGTCCAGCAGGGCCACCACGTCGGACCGGATCAGCGTCTCCGCCTCCGCACCGCCGACGGCGGAGAGTTCGCCGTGGACCCGGTGACGGCCGACCCCTGCCGCCTCGACCCGGCCGCCCGCCACCATCTGCTCCGGACGCGGCGAGATGATCAGCTGCGCCACCCCGGAGACGGCGGCGGTCAGCGTGGACCCGCCGCCGCCCGGGTGGACGAACGCGTCGCACACCGGCAGCAGCATGTGCAGCGGGAACTGCTCCAGGGCCCTGACGTTGTGCGGCAGTTCACCGAGCAGCTCGCGCTGGCCGCCGGTGACCGCGAGCACCACCTCCACGTCGAGGCCCGCGACCGCGGCGACGGTGGGGGCGAGCAGATCGGGCAGCTGCCCCGGTCGCAACTGCGCCATGGTCTGGCCCCAGGTGACGCACACCCGCGGCCTCTCCGGCTCCTCCAGCAGCCACGAGGGCATCACCCCGGGCCCGTTGAACGGCACGAAGCGCACCGGCAGCCTCTCCTGCGGGCTGGGCAGCCGCAGGCTCGGCGGACAGGCGTCGATCCAGCCGTCCGGCGCCAACCTGGGTGCGACCGCGGCCTGTTCGAACAGGCGCAGGTACTCCGGCAGCGGCTCGCCGCAGAAGTTCTCCAGCTCCATCCGCAGCACGGCGGGACTCCCCCAGCCGTGCGCAAGCGCGGGAACCCCCACCGCGGCCGCCGCCACCGGGCCCGCGAAGGTCACCGCGTCATGGACCACGAGGTCGGGGCGCCAACCCCGGGCGAACGCCACCAGGTCCTCGGTCATGGCCGCGGCGATCCGCATGTTCTTGCCGGCGAGTGCCGCGTTCAGCTCGCGCTGGCGCGGGTTCAACTCGGCGGGCCTCAAGGGCCAGTCGACGGCCCAGGACGGCTGACGGTGCCAGTCGGCCAGACCGCCCCGGGTCGCCATGCCCGCCAGGTCGGGTTCCGTTCCCACCTCCACCGCGGTCAGGCCGCTGCGCAGGATCGACGGCACCACGCTGGGCAGACCGGCGATACGCACCTCGTGGCCGGCCGCTTCCAGCGCCCAGGCCAGCGGCACCATCGGGTAGAAGTGGGACGGGGCGGCCCACGTCGTCATCAGGACGCGCATGCCAACCGCCTCTCCCGCCGGTTCGCCGATCCGGCTTCCAACTGCTCCAGTTCACCCACGACGGCGGCCAGGGACGGCTGCGTCCGCATCTCCTCCCGGAGCCGGACCGCGCCCTCCCGGTACTCCGGCTCCTCCAGCACGGCCGCCAGGGCGGCCCGCAGCTCGTCCGGGTCACCCTGCCGCTCCGGTTCGGTCAGGGCGATGCCGGCGCCGGTGGCCGCGATCCGCTGCGCGCAGCCGATCAGCGCAGGGTGGGCGAGCGGAAGCGCCAGTTGGGGCAGCCCCGCCCAGGTCGCCGTCAACGCGCTGCCCGTGCCGCCGTGGTGCACGACCGCGTCGCAGGTTCGCAGCACCTTGCTCAGCGGGACGGGGTCAATGACCCGGACCCCGTCGGGTACGGGGCCGAGCCCGGACCTGGCCTCGGCCGGGACCGGCAGCAGCACCTCGGTGTCACCCCTGTCGCGCACCGCCGCGAGCAGGGAACGGACCACCGCCCAGCCGTCCTGACCTGGGTCCGAGACGCTCTTCATCCCGAACCGGCCGAGGGAGACCAGGATCCGGCGCTCCTCGGTGGCGCGCCGCGTGGTCCACTGCGGTATCTCACCGGTGCCGTTGTACGGGACGAACCGCATCGGTGACGCCGGGGCCAGGCCCGGGACCTGCAGGCCCGGCGGGCACGGGTCCACGATCAGGTCGGCGGCCGGCATGCCCGTGCGGAGGCCGAGGCCCGCGCACAGATCGCCGAGTGCCGCCCGGACCGGCTCGCGCAGGATGGTCTCCATGGCGTCGGGGCCCCAGCGGTGCGCCACGGTGGGGATGCCGAGGACGCCACCGGTGATCAGGCCGCAGAACTCGATGGGATCGGTCAGCACCAGGTCCGGCTTCCAGGCCTCGGCTATGCCCAGGTACTCCTCGATCACTCCCGCCACACGTGTGCGCCAGGCCACGGCGAGGTCAGCCCAGGGGCCCGGCGCGTCCGGCGTGCCGGAGGCTTCCGGGCCGCCCGGGCCGCCCGGGCCACCTGGCGCGGCCGTACGGTCGTGCACCCGGCGGTGCCAGGTCTGAAAGCCGGCCTGTTCCCGGCCCACGGTGATGGTGGACAGGCCGGCCGCGGCTCCGGCCTCGGTGACATCGCCGGCCCCGGCCAGGACCACGTCGTGACCCGCGGCCTGCAGCGCCCAGGCCGTGGGCACCATGGGCAGCAGGTGACTCTGCACCAGGGCGATCATGAGGACTTTCACGGTTCTCCCTCCCGTTACTGGGCCGGCCGCGGGACGGCGGTGCACGCCGCGCGGCCGGCCGGCTTCGCTCTCTTGAGGACCGCACGAGGCGGCGCCCGCGTCAGGCGGCGGCAGCGTCCGTGGGGTGGGCGGTCACATGGGCCGCCAGGTCGGCGGCGCCCTCGGCCGGCGCCTGCACGGCGGCGCGGGCCGCGCTGTACGCCTCGGCCGTGGTCCACCAGCCGGCGAAGGTGTACGCACCGGGCTTGACCAGGGACCGGCTCAGCTCGGCGTGCCGGAAACCCTCCCGCGCAGCCAACTCGTCGACATACCCGGACCAGGCCTTCTCGAAGGTCTCCGGCTCGTCGGAGGTCTCGATCGACTCCACGACGACGACCGGGGCGTACGCGCCCTTGTCGCCGGCCCGCAGCACGTTCAGGGACGGCGCGGCCACGACATCCACCAGCCGGTGGAACTCCTTCGCGTGCTCCTGGAAGACCTCGCTGCCGAGCACCTGCTTGAAGTCCTGCGGGGAGCGCCAGCGCCCGATGTTGACGTACACGCCGGGACGCTCGGTGAGCCGCACGGCCTGGTGCGAGTCGAAGCCGTCCTGGACCCGCATCCATGCGACGTGGGTCAGGAACCGCGCCTCGAACTCCCCTGCCTGCGCAGGGTCCTTGAGGGTGAAGGTGTTGATCACGGTGAAGAGCTCGGCCATCACTGCCGCCTTTCGAACGGGGCGAAGAATGGGCCGAGCATCTCCCCGCCTCCTCGAAACGCTCTGGAGGGGCGGTGGACGAAACGGTCGAGGTGTACTGACAGGCCGGATCAGGGAGCGGGGTCCGGTGCGTGCAGCTGCAAGGCGGAGGAGGGAGTCACCGCGGAGCATTGGCGACCGACGACAACGCCGCAGATGTGCGTGCCCGACCCCGCGAGCCCGGCATGATCCGAACGAGAGGCCCTAGAGCCAGCCCGCATCACGTGCGATGCGTACGGCGTCCACCCGGTTGCGGGCCCCCAGCTTGGTCACCGCGTTCGTCAGGTAGTTGCGCACGGTCCCCGCGGACAGGAAGAGCCGACTCGCGATCTGCGCGGCTCCCTCGCCCTCCGCCGCGAGCCGCAGCACCTGCAACTCGCGGGGGGTCAGGGGCTCGGGGCCGTCCTGCAGCGCGGCCAGCGCAAGTTCGGGGTCGACGACCTGGCGGCCCTCGGCCACTGCCCGGATCGAGGCGACGAGCCGGTCGGGGTCGGTGTCCTTGTGCAGGAATCCCGAGGCACCGGCGGCCAGGGCCCGGCGCAGATTTCCTGAGCGGTGCAGATTGGTGAGCATGATGATGCCGCAGCCCGGCAGTTCCCTGCTGATCTGGCTCGCCGCGGAGATCCCGTCCAGTCCCGGCAGATCGATGTCGAGGACCGCGACATCGGGCCGGTGTTTCTGCGCCTCCGGAAGGATGTCCAGGCCGTTGGCGACCTCCGCGATGACTTCGATGTCCTCTTCCAGTTCGAGCAGGGACACCAATGCTCTGCGCAGAATGAGCATGTCCTCGGCTATCAAAACACTGACCACAGTTCCCCCGTCGCCCCACTGCCTCAACCTGCCGGGCCGGCGTCCGGCCCCCTACCCCCACTGCCCCACAGGGAAGTTGACAGATCAGCCAGTCTACTCGAACAGAGGCTCGGACAGCTCTTGCGCTCGCGTCACTTCATCGAGAAAATCCGCGTCCAACAGGTCCTGCACGCCCGTCCGCGCCGACGGCTCCCAGCCGGCGGCGTGCCTGGCCACGCTCAGCAGATGACGTCCGCCCACCTCGTACACGCCGAAGGCCCACTCCCCCGGTGAGATCGGCGTCCCGTCCCGTGCCAGCAGCTCAAGACCGTCCAGGGCGAACCCGAAGCCGGCGAACCCCATCCGCATGCCCTGCCCCATGGCTTTCGCGTACGCCTCCTTGAGCGTCCACAGCCTCAGCAGCGCGCGGGAACGCTCGGCCTCGGGCAGACCGCCCACCGCATCGCGTTCGGCCGGCGTGCACAGCAGACGGCGGACCCCGTCGTACGACATGTGGCGGTCCAGCGGCTCCATGTCGACGCCGACCCGCCCAAGCCGGCTCAGCGCGACGGCCGCGGTGTCTCCGGTGTGGGTGAGCGCGACCTCCACATGCCCGCAGCCGCGCAGATAGGGGCGGCCGCCGGGGCGGTAGGCCAGGTCCACCTCCTCCGGTGCGATCCGGAGCGCCGCCGCCGCGGTGTACCGGGTCAGCAGACGGGTCGCCACGAAGCGGGCGCGGGCGGCCGGGTTCGTCATCGCACCCGAGCGGCGCCAGTCGTGCGCCCCGAGGCGGTCCACGAGGCCGGGCGCGCCGCAGTCGGGCGGCAGCCAGCCGGACCAGCGCGCGAACACGGCCACGGTCCCCCGATCCATGAGAGCCGCCTCGACCGGCCCCCACGAGGCGCCGGGCCCCGGCACCTCGATGGGCACCCCGATCGCCTCGCGCATCACCGCCGCTCCGGTGCCGTGAGGGAGGGCAGTGCCCCCGCCCTCAGGTCGTACGCGCGTCCGCCGCGCCACCGCGCGATCGCGTCCTCCAGCACCTCACCGGCGGCGCCCGGCGGAAGTTCCGGCAGGTCCGGGAGTCCGAGCCGACGGGCGAGCCCGCGCAGGGCCACCACCAGCCAGGCGGAGCCCGAACCGCCTCGCCACTGCCAGGTGGACACCGCTGCGCCCGCGGCCGCCACGAGTACGTAGCGCTCGCTCAGGGAGAGGATCGCGGGGCCGGGCGCGGCCGGGCGGCCCCGCGGGGAGAGAACGCCGAGCCGCCGGCGCAGCCTGCCGAGTTCACCCACGAAGGCGGTGACCAGCGCGCGCAGGGCGGGGCCGTACGGCCCGTAGCCGTCCCGGTCGAGGAGCCGTCGCGCGCCATGGACCAGGGCCGCCGCGAGGATGTCGTCCCCGCCCGCGACCGCGAGGGACCCCAGGTCCAGCGAGGGCAGCCGCAGACCCTGTTCGGCGACGAAGAGCTCCCGGGGCGGCTCGACGGCGGTGAACCAGGACCGGGCGGCGAGCCGCGGCAACTGGGGGACCAACACCGCCTGGCAGGTGGCGGCGCCCACGGCGCCGAGGCCCGCGGCGGCCATATCCCGCAGGAACTTGTGGAGTTGCTCGGTGGCCCTCGCGCTCTCCGCGGAGAGATCGCCCGCCGGAGCAAGGGTCGTGACCAGGTCCTCCAGCGTGTCCCTGACCAGCTCCGGCACCAGGTACTTGGTGGTCGCGGACGTCAGGTGGGCGTTGTGCGGCTGGAGGTGCAGGGCCCGCAGCGCGCACTGCGTCAGGCTGTCGCACAGGAGCAGTTCGGCGAACGCGCGGGTGATCACGCCCCGTTGGCGTGGTCCGAGGCCACCTCTCAGCGCTGCGCCGACAGCTGCGCGCAGCACCGTGTCGGCTCCGGCCACCAGTGCGGCGGGAATCAGCGCACGGCTCAGCTGGAAGGTCTGCAGGGCGAGGCGCATGCCCTGGCCCTGCTGGCCCACCAGCACACTGTCCGGCACCGGGTGCGCGTCGAGTTCGAGGCCGCCGACATGCCCGCCCCGCAGGCCCGTCGTCGGACGGCGCGGCAGCACGCGCGCGCCGCCCGCCGCGAAGCCCTCCCGGTCGAGCAGGACGACGGAGAGGCTGCCCGGCCCATGGGTGGCGTCCCCTGCCCTGCCGTACACGGTGAACATCCGCGCACGCCCCGCGTTCAGCACGGCCTCCTTGCGGCCGTTGAGGACGAACCCGTGCCCGGTACCGTCGTCCCTGATCCTCATCTCGCCCCGGAGCAGGGCGTTCCCCCGGGCCAGCGCGTGGTGCACGATCGCGATCTGGCCGCCCCCGCAGAGGATTCCGGCCACTTCGGCGCGCTGGCGCGCGTCTCCGGCCGCCCACACCGGCGTCGCCGCGAACAGCGAGGTCATGCCGTGCCCGAAGCCCAGCGCGAGGTCCCGCCGGAAGACGGCTCCCAGCACGGCCGCGAGCCCGTCGGCCCGGTCCAGCCGACCGCCGTCGGCCACCGGGACGAACTCCGCCCCCAGCCCGAATCCGTCGAGCACCCGCTCCGCCGCGTCGGACCGCGAGCCCTGCCGGTCGGCCGCGAGCAGTGCGCGCAGCCCCGCCGGATTGCCCGGGTCGCCGGGGTCGCCCAGCAGCAGGTCGAGCCGGTCGGCCCGCGCCCAGGAGTCCTGGAGGTCCGCGCGGTCCAGGAGGCCGTCCTCACCCCTCATCCGCGCGACCGCCCGGACACGTACAGGGGACGCAGTTCGTCGCGCAGGTACAGGGTGCGCATGGTGGTGCGCCGGATCTTTCCGCTGGTCGTGCGGCGGACGGTGCCGGGGCGCACGAGCAGTACCTCGTCGGGGGTGACGCCGAACTCCTCGGTCATGCTGCGCCGGACGGTGGTGGCGAGCAGGTCCGGGGTGGCGAGGCGGTCATGGCGTACCTCCTGGACGACCACGACGCGGTCGGGCACGGGAGGTTCGCTGACCGCGAAGACGGCGGCGGAGGCGAAGGGGCGGCCGTTGCCGAGGAGCGCGCGCTCCACGTCATGGGGGTGCACGGAGGCGCCTTCGACGAGCATGACGTCCTTGAGCCGGCCGGTGACGACGAGTTCGCCTGCGGACAGGACGCCCAGATCGCCGGTGCGCAGGAAGCCGCCCTCGCCCGCCGCCGTACGCCGGCCGTAGGTGTCGGCGCTCTCCAGCGGCCTGTTCCAGTACCCCGCGGCGACGGCGGGGCCCCGCACCCAGATCTCGCCCACTCCTCCGTCGGGCACCGGGGCGCGGGAGTCCGGATCGACGATGTGCACCTCCACACCGCGCGGCGTCCCGCAACTGACAGGGGCCCGTCCCGCGGCACGGCGCAGCGCTTCCCCGGGCGCGGACACGGCGACCAGGAGGGTCGCCTCGGCGAGCCCGTACCCGACGGCGAGCGCGGCGGGGTCTAGGCCGGCCGGGGCGAAGACGCGGGCGAATTCACGCAGTGTGGCTCCGGACGCCGGTTCGGCGGCGTTCACCGCGGTCCGCCAGCGGGACAGGTCGAGCCCGGCGAGCCGCTCCTCGGTGACCAGCGCGGCGCAGCGGGCGTACATCGAGTCGGGTGCGGCCGTGTCGGTCACCCCGAGCCGGCCGATCTCCTCCAGCCACCGCACGGGGTCACGGACCAGCAGGGCGGGCGGCATGAGTACGGCGGTGGCCCCGAGCCACAACGGATGGAGCAACTGCCCGATCAGGCCGAGGTCGTGATGGAGCGGCAGGCAGCCACCCACCCGGGAGTCCGCGTCGGTGCCGATCGCCTCGCGCACGCTCTCCATGGTCGCGGCGAGGTTTCCGTGGGTCACGATCACGCCGCGCGGCACGGAGGTGGACCCGGAGGTGTACTGGAGCAGCGCCGGGTCCTTCGGTCCGGTCCGCGGAGCGGGTGGTGGTGTGCCGTCCGCTCGCGGGACCCGGTCGTCCAGCGCCAGGCACTCGATCCCGCCGAACCCCGCGAGGGACAGGCTCTGCGTCAGTTCGGCGGCGTACGCCCGCTCGGTGAGGGCGAGACGTGCCGCGGCGTCCTTGACGATCGCCGCGGTGCGCTGGGCGGCGGCGCGTGACGCGGAGGGCGGGGGTACGGGGACCGCGACGGCGCCCGCGAGCAGACAGCCCAGCATGGCGACGGCCATCACCGGGCCGTCCTCCGCCGCGATGACCACCCGCCGGCCCGCGGCGCCGCGCCTGCCCAGCCATGACGCCAGCCGCCGTGCCCGCAGGGCGAGTTCCCCGTACGTGATGCGGCGCTCGTGTTCGCCCCGTACATGGATCACGGCGTCCCGCTCCGACCGGTCCTCCGCGTACGCCTGTACCCGGTCCGCGAGACCCATCGGCCCCCGTTGCTCCCCCATCGTCAGCTCCTCCACCCTTCGCGGCCGCGGGACGCCATGGGCGTCCACTCGTGGCGCAAGCGTGCGCTCCGGGGCTCGACAGGTACTCGAACGGCGGTGGGTGCCTGCCCGGGTGGCCCCGGGCAGGCGTTGTTCAGACGGCTCCGCTCCTCCCCTCCTCCTCGCGCTCGTGGTGATAGGCGGCCATCAACTGCCGCCCCAGTTCGAGTTCCAGCGGACTGAGCGGGACGTCGGGACGCAGCCGCTCGGGGTGCCCCGGAGGGGGCTCGTGCAGATAGCGTCCGGGAAGCTTCCGCGCGTTCCGGCCGGCCAGCCGGCGTGCGAGGACCTCCTGTGCCTCGCCATGCAGATGGATCGCCCCCAACGCCACCAGGGCGTCACCGATTCCGCCCAGCGCCCTCTCCAGAGCTGCCCGCCTCTTCCACCACTTGGCATACGGCACCTACGCCTCCTGACCGTGAGTAGCCTTCCTCCGGCGCAAGGTGACGATCCCCGCTCGCGTTCCGCTCGAACGCGGCGGACCGATGACCTGTTCACGCCCCCGGTCCGCCGCCGCATCCGGTGGTGTGCAGGGATGCGTCGTGCGTGCGGCCCCGGGCGCCGGCGGCCTGAATCGGACGCCTGGCGCGGCGGACCGCCCGCCTGTCCGTTGACAGCGCACCCTCACCATGCGAGCGTCGAAGCGCTTCGACGATCGTGACGGTACGGCGGGCAGCCGTTCCGCCACCCGGCCACACCCCTGGGACGGACATGGCGCTCTTCGACAACCCCGTGATTCCCGGCTTCAGTCCGGACCCGAGCGTCTGCCGGGTGGGCGAGGACTACTACGTGGCGACGTCCAGTTTCGAGTACGTGCCCGGGGTGCCCCTGTGGCACAGCCGCGACCTGGTGCACTGGCGGCTGATCGGGCACGCGCTGGACCGGCCGGGCCAGTTGGAGCTGCCGGAGACCGTTCCGGCCTCGTGCGGTGTGTACGCGCCCACCCTGCGGCACCACGACGGCCGCTTCTGGATGATCACGACCGTGGTCACCGAAGCCGGCACCGTCCTGGTGACCGCGAAGGACCCCGCCGGGCCCTGGTCGGACCCGGTGCCGGTCGGCATCCCCGGCATCGACCCCGACCTGGCCTGGGACGAGAACGGCGACTGCTGGTGCGTGTACTCGGACGACGGCATCCGTGCGGTGCGCATCGATCCGGCGACGGGCGAAGTGCTGGACGAGCCGGTGGCGTTGTGGTCCGGCACCGGCTTGCAGTACCCCGAGGGGCCGCACCTGTACCGGATCGGCGACTGGTGGTACCTGCTGCTGTCGGAGGGCGGCACCGAACGCGGCCACGCGATGTCGGTGGCCCGGGCCCGCAGCCTGCCGGGGCCGTTCGCACCGCACCCGGACAACCCCGTGCTCTCCCACCGCAGCACGAGTCATCCCGTGCAGAACCTCGGCCACGGAGACCTCGTGCAGGCGCATGACGACACCTGGTGGATGGTGCTGCTGGGCACCCGCCCCCGCGGCGACACCCCGAAGTACCACGGCCTGGGCCGGGAGACGTTCCTGGCGCCGGTCCGCTGGGAGGACGGGTGGCCACTGCCGGGGCCGGTGGACCTGCGGGCCGAGGCTCCCGCCCTGGCGCCGCACCCGTGGCCGGACGAGGCGGACCGGGACGACTTCGACTCCTCCGCGCTCGCGCCGTGCTGGGTGTCGCCGAGGCGGCAGGACCCGGCCGCCGCCCGCCTGGACGAGCGGCCGGGGCACCTGGTGCTCCACGCCCGCGCGGACAGCCTCGACCTGCCCGGCGCGCTCTTCGTGGGGCGACGCCAGCGGGACCCCGACTGCACCGCCCGTACGCGGATCGAGGTCGCCCCGGGAGGCCTGGGCGGGCTCGCGGTACGGCTCGACGAGGCGCACCACTACCGGGTGGAGACGGACGGCGCCGGAACGGTCCATGTCCTCGCCCGGATCGGCCCGCTGTGCCACAGCGTGGCCGAACGCACGGTGCCGCCCGGCCCGTTGACCCTGCGGATCGACACCACGACCACCGTGACCCTGCCCCCCTCGGTCACGGACCCGGGGGCGGCGGTCCCGCCCGGGCTCCGGGTCGGCGGGCCCGACACCCTGCACCTGGGGTACGAGACGGCCGAGGGCGACTTCGAGATCCTGGCCGCACTCGACGGCCGCTACCTCACCACGGAGGTGGCCGGCGGCTTCACCGGCCGGGTCGTCGGCATGTACGCGACCCGGGGCAGCGCGGCCTTCGACTGGTTCGGCCTGCGCCCGGCGTGACACCGCGGACGGGGACGGAACGCGCACCCGGAGACAGCACGCGTTCCGTCCCGCCCGCGCCGCGCGGCGCTC
Source organism: Streptomyces sp. NPDC050422 (assembly GCF_044458665.1). Lineage (NCBI taxonomy): Bacteria > Bacillati > Actinomycetota > Actinomycetes > Kitasatosporales > Streptomycetaceae > Streptomyces > Streptomyces sp. NPDC050422. The sequence continues at coordinate 186,960 of NZ_JBITIE010000001.1, read as the reverse complement.
AGTTCTGGTTCACCGGCCAGACCGCCGCCGGGTCGCAGTGGGCCGGGCACGCCAGCAGGTAGACCTCGTTGCCGAGGAACATTCCGTACGTGTCGGCCCGCACGCTGTAGGGCTGCTCCGGCAGGCCGGGACGCACCGCGAACTCCATGCCCTCCGGCACCTGGCAGAGGTACTCCAGATCGGCGCCGCACGCGCAGGTGTAGTACTCGGGGTCCTGCGCCCAGGACGGCGTTCCGCCCAGCTTGAAGGCCTGGGCTCCGATCCCGCGCGAGTCGGGGGCGTCGACGAAGGGCCGAAGCGTCAACGGCAGTGCGCGTACGGCCGGTTCGGCCTCCTCAGCCGCCAGAGCCGCCTGCCGCTGAAGCAGGATGCGCCAGAACGGCCGGGGGTAGGGCAGCTGCGGAGCGTCCCAGTACCGGGGCACGAGCCGGCCACCGGCGGACTCGGGCTCAGCCGCGTCATTGTGCGCACGGCAGTGGAAGACCAGCAGATGGTCCCCGCCGAAGGGCTTCAGGTCCGCAGGTACGTCGAGCTGGAAGAGCAGGGCCAGCTTCTCCCCGCAGAAGCACGCGGGCCACTCCTGCCCGGTGTCGAGGAAGGGCCACCCTCCCACGGAGTCACGCGCCGGCCGGTCCAGCGGACCGGCTCCGACCTCGATGTCGTACGCGGGCAGCGCCGCCCGGGAACTCCCTGCATCCTGTCCGTCCATCCGGTCACCCTAGAGCCGCCCTGTGACAACCTGTCGCGGCGACGGGCTGTCTCCGGGGCGGCGCGGAAGCCGAAGGTCCGGCGGCGCAGACCGCGGGCCTGCCACTCCACGGCCGGCTGGCCGAACTTCACCGGCCGGACCGTGGTCCCAGACGGTGAACGTATCCATCGACGCGTGCTCCATGGACGTATGGGAGGTGCTCGGTACTCCTGAGCATCCGAAGCTCTACGTCTTCATCGGCGACCCCGACTCAGCGGACCTGTACACGCTGCAGCACCAGGGCGCGGAGCAGGGGGCCTGTTCGCGCCGCGGGCCGGGACGCCGCCCTCTTGTCGGGAAACTATGAATGATGGTTCACTTCTTTCATGGCCTACCGCAAGACCCCGGCCGAGATTCAGCGCCTCGAATCGGCCCGTGAGCATCTCGTCAGCCGGGCGACCGACGTCGTCGCCGAAGTGGGCTGGTCAGGGGCGTCCGTGACCGCGGTCGCCGACGCCGCCGGTATCGCGGCGGGCTCGGTGTACCAGCACTTCGCGTCGAAGGCCGCCCTCGCGGTCGAGGTCTTCCGACGGGCGGCAGGACATGAGGTGGACGTCCTCGAATCCGTGCTGGGCGGCCCCGGAACCCCGGTCGAGCGGCTCACCGCCGGCGTCGGGGTCTTCGCCCGACGGGCCCTCGAGAACCGCGGTCTGGCCTATGCGCTGCTCGCCGCGCCGGCCGATGCCGCGGTCGGCGCGGAACGTCTCGTCTTCCGTCGCCGCTACCGCGCGCTCTTCGCCGAGGTGATCCGCGAGGGCATGAACGAAGGACTGCTGCCGCCCCAGAACGGGGAGGTCACCGCCGCGGCGCTCACCGGCGCGGTCGGCGAGGTCCTCGTGGCGCCGCTGGGCGCCCCGGAGGAGAACGACGCGGCCGAACTCCTCGCCGAACTGACCGCCATGGCGTTGCGCTGCGCGGGCGCGGCCCCCGACCCTCGCCCCTGATCCGCCAACCGCCCCTGCCCAGGAGGCTCTTCATGCCTGCCACCCCAGCACCCCACAGCCGTCCCACCGCCACCACCCACGAGGTGACGAACCAGCCGCCGCCGCTGACCGGCCACGACGTCGCCGACGACCCGGTGCTGATCGAGGGCCTGCGCCGTGAGGGTGCCCAGTGGTATCTGGACGACCTGCACAGGCTGGGCCGCCGCGCCGGCAGCGAGGAGGTACAGCGCTGGGCGGACGAGGCCAACCGCCACGAACCGAGGCTGCGCACCCACGACCGCTACGGCCACCGCGTCGACGAGGTCGAGTTCCACCCCTCGTACCACGCCCTCATGGACGTGGCGATCAGCGAGGGTCTCGGCGGCGCCGCCTGGGCGGACGAACGGCCCGCGGCCCACGTGGCGCGCGCGGCGGGCTTCATGGTGTGGAGCAGCGCGGAAGCGGGCCACGGCTGCCCCGTCTCGATGACGTACGCGGCGGTTCCCGCACTGCGTCACTCCCCCGAACTCGCCAAGACGTACGAACCCCTGCTGACCAGCCGTGTGTACGAGTCCGGCCTGCGCACCCCGGCCGAGAAGCCCGGGCTGCTCGCGGGGATGGGCATGACGGAGAAGCAGGGCGGCACCGATGTGCGCGCCAACACGACCGCCGCTGTGCAACAGGCGGACGGCACCTGGCGGTTGCGCGGGCACAAGTGGTTCACGAGCGCCCCGATGAACGACCTCTTCCTCGTGCTCGCCCAGGCCCCGGCCGGTCTGTCCTGCTTCCTGGTCCCCCGGATCCTGCCGGACGGCAGCCGCAACACGTTCCGCATCCAGCGCCTCAAGGACAAGCTCGGCAACCGCTCCAACGCCAGCAGCGAGCCCGAGTTCGACGACACCGTGGCCTGGCTCGTCGGGGACGAGGGCCGGGGCGTGCGCACCATCATCGACATGGTCACCATGACCCGCCTGGACTGCGTCCTGGGTTCCGCCGCCGGCACCCGCGCGGCCCTCGCTCAGGCCACGCACCACGTACGCCACCGGTCCGTGTTCGGGGCCAAGCTCATCGACCAGCCGCTGATGCGCAACGTCATCGCCGATCTGGCCCTGGAGTCCGAGGCCGCGACCACGCTGGCCCTGCGCCTGGCCGGGGCGGCGGACCGCGCGCAGCACGGCGACACCCAGGAGCGCGCGTTCCTCCGGCTCGCCACCGCGGTCGGCAAGTACTGGGTGTGCAAGCGCCAGCCGGCCGCCGTCGCCGAGGCCCTCGAATGCCTGGGGGGCAACGGGTACGACGAGGAGTCCGGCATGCCCCGCCTCTACCGCGAGGCTCCGCTCAACGGCATCTGGGAAGGCTCCGGCAACGTCAACGCCCTCGACATGCTGCGCGCCCTGTCCCGTGAGCCGGAGTCGCTCCAGGCCCTGCGCACGGAGATCGAGTCGGCGGCCGGCGCCGACCGCCGTCTGGACTCGGCCTGGCGGGAGCTCCAGGGCGAGCTCGCCCTCACCGAGGACGCCCCCCTTCGTGCCCGCCGCGTCATCGAGCGCGCGGCACTCGTCCTCCAGGGCTCCCTGCTCGTACGCCACGCACCGGCCGCCGTCGCCGACGCCTTCTGCGCCTCCCGGCTGGCCGGTGACCGCGGGCTGGCGTTCGGAACCCTGCCGGCCGGGACGGACTTCGACGGGCTGCTCGCACGCCTGCCCGTCTGACCGGCGCCCCGCGGCCGGCTCACCCCTGACGAGCCGGCCGGACCGGGGGCCCCGCCGGTGCGCTCGCTTCACTCGGCGGAGTGGAGTCCGCCGCCCGCGGGGGGGGTACTTCGGCCTCGCCATGCCTCGGTCTCGTGGTGGTCTGCCGAACGATGAGCGCATGTCAATGAACACTCTGCGTTCGCTGGCCCGCCGCGTGGTTCCCACTCTGCTGGTCGCTCAAGTTGCCCTCCTCCCCCTCCAGCCCACCACCGCCTCCGCCGCTTCCTGCGAAGTGCTCCAGTCGTCCTGACACCGGCCCGGCCCGCCCGCGCCGACGCCTCCTTGACCGTCCGCCGGCCCCACACCTGCGGACGACAGGGGGGCTATTTCAGCCATGCAGACGATTCACAGCCCGTGGATGGGCTCCCCTCTCGCGATGAGCGGGAACGAGCCGAAAGCACCCACACTCAGCGCAATTTACTCCCAATTGATCTGCATATACGGCCGCATACCGACCCTCGAAGCGCACGACTCGGCGCCATCAGAGCCTCCACTGCCTTGACCAACAACCCTGTGCCGACAGGCTCTTGAGGGGCGATGGCCGAAAGTCACCCAGCGACACCCCTTGACCGTGGCGTGAATGCGACTGAATATCTAAAGCATCTTAAGTAAAGACCCTTTAGGAAGCAGTTTCACGCCATGGCCGAACCCACCGTCCCCCCTGCCGGACCCCGCCGACCGCAGCGCGGTCTGCTTCAGGTTCCCGCGCTGCAGCGCCGGCCTCCGGAGCGGACGAAGGCGAGCACCCTGGACAGCCGGGTGCACAACCGGTCGCTGGTGCTGGCGACGCTGTACCACGACGGGCCGAAGAGCCGTTCGGAGATCGCACGGGAATCAGGGCTGTCCGCACCGACGATCTCCGCACTGGTCGCCGACCTGGAGGAGGACGGGCTCGTTGCCGACATCGGCCCCCGCCAGGGCGCCCGGCTCGGCAAACCCGCGCAGCTCGTTCGTATCGAGGACGACGCGGTGAACCTCGTGGTGCTGGACCTGTCGCACAGCGACCGGTTCAGCGGCGCGGTGCTCAACCTTCGGGGCGAGATCGTCGAGCGCCGGGACATCCCGCTCGGTGAGTCCCTGGGGACGGCCGCCCACGATCTGGTGCTCCGGCTCACCGCCGATCTGATCGAGGCCGCGCCCCGCAGGGTGCTCGGGATCGGTGTCGGCTCGCCGGGCATCATCGACGACACCGGGGTCATCCGGCTCGCCGCCCATCTCGGCTGGACTGATCTGCCGTTGGCGGCGGAGCTCTCCGAACGCTTCGGCGTCCCGGCGTACGTCGGCAACGACGTGAACCTGGCGGCGCTGGCGGTGCTGCACTTCCGGGACGCGCGGACACAGAACCTCATGGTGATCTCGATCGAGCACGGCGTCGGCGCGGCGCTGGTCGTCGGCGGCAAGCTGGTCGAGGGCGAGCAGTTCGCGGCGGGCGAGATCGGGCATGTCACCGTCGACGAACGCGGCGAACTGTGCAGGTGCGGACGGCACGGCTGCCTCGATCTGGCCGTCAACGCATGGCACTTGAACCGGCGCCTGGCGCAGGCGGCCGAGGAGCGGTGGCCGGCTCTGCGGGCAGAGGCGGGCCGGGCGCTGGGCGCTGCGCTCGCCCCGATCATCAGTGTCCTGAACCTGAACGAGATCGTGCTGACAGGCCCTCCCGAGCTGGTCGAAGGCGAGTTCCTCGACGCCGTACTGGAGGTCGTACGGGCACGGACCCTGGGCCCGGTCAACGTCGCTCTCGACCTCCGCTCCCTCGCCGGGGACACCGATCTGACCCTGCTCGGTGGTGCCTGCCTGGTCCTCGCCGGGGAGTTGGGGGTGCTGTGAACCGGGCCTTACCCCTGGCCTCGCCCCTCTCCCCGCCCCTCTGCTCACTCTTCGCCCCGCCCCTCTGCTCAGTCCTTCCCCTTACTCACAGGAGTTGCGATGAAAAACTCACGGTTCGCCGCGGTCGGCGCCCTCGGTCTGGCCTGTGCTCTCACTCTGACGGCCTGCAACGGATCCGGAACAAGCAGCTCCGGCGGTGAGCAGAAGGTCTCCGACGCGAAGAGCGAGGGCAAGAACCTGACGGTCTGGGTCATGCAGGACGACTACTCCGCCGAGTCGCTCGCCGCGATGGAGAAGGAGTTCACCAAGAAGACCGGCGCCAAGGTCACGATGGAGACCCAGAGCTGGGACGGCATCGCCACCAAGCTCACGACGGCGCTGGCCACCGACACCCCGCCGGACGTCATCGACCTCGGCAACACCCAGGTCGCGAGCTACGCCGCCAGCGGCGGCCTGATGGACCTGAGCCCGTATGCCAAGGACCTCAGGCAGGGCCAGAAGTGGCTGGCCGGTCTGGAGGATCCCTCGACGGTCGACGGCAAGCTGTACGCCGTTCCGGGCTTCGCCGCCGCCCGCGCGGTGATCTACAACAAGACCCTGTGGGCCGAGGCCGGTGTGGCGAAGGCGCCCACGACCTACGCCGAGCTGACCGCGGACCTCGACAAGGTCAAGGCGGCCAACAAGGCGTCCGACTTCTCGGCGTGCTACCTCCCCGGCCAGAACTGGTACGCCGGACTGCAGTTCACCTGGGACGCGGGGGCCGAGATAGCCACCCGGAAGGGCGACAAGTGGACAGGCGGCTTCAGCTCCACCGAAGGTCAGGCCGGTCTCGCCGCGTTCAAGAAGTTCCAGAACGCGTACTCGAGGACCGCCTCCCGTACCGCTGACACGCAACAGCCCGACCAGGTCCAGGTCTTCGCCGACGGCAAGGCCGGCGCCATCACCGGGACCAGCGGACAGATCGCCCAGATCGAGAAGGCCAACCCCGACCTCACTGACGCCGATCTGGGGTCCTTCCCGCTGCCGGGCACCTCCGGCAAGGCGCAGCCGGTGATGCTGGCCGGCGCCGTGTGGGGCGTGGCGGCCAAGAGCAAGCAGTCGGACCTGGCGCTCCAGTGGACGAAGGTGGCCGCGAGCCCCGACATCCAGGGCACCTGGATCGGCGGACACGACGGCTGGAGCCCGATCAGCGCCGAGGGGAACACCGAGGCCGCCGGCAAGGCCACCGCGGTCAAGAAGGGCTTCTTCGAGGCGGCCCTGAACTCCCGGGCCACTCCCGCCAGTCCCGCATGGGCGGCGCTGGAGGCCGACAAGTCCATCAACCAGCTGTTCTCGACGATCGCTTCCGGCAAGAAGACGCCGGCCGAGGCGGCACAGATCTTCGACGCGGCGGCGGAGAAGGCCCTCAATGCGGCAGGCTGACGAAACGGGACGCTCCCGCACGCTCACCAAGGACCCGGACCCGGACCACGCGATACCGGCACTCGGCAACAAGCCGCATGCTGTGGCTCGTCCACCTGAGACCGGGGCACCGCCGGTGAGACGCCGACGGCAGTGGGCGGTGGTGTGGCTGCTCTCACCGGCCGGGCTGGTGATGGCCGCGTTCAGTGTGGCGCCCGTCCTGTTCCTGCTCTTCACCTCGTTCACGGACTACAACCAGCGCACCCTGTTCACCGGCGAGTTCAGCATGGTCGGCACCCAGCAGTACGCCGACATGTTCGACGACCCGGAGTTCTGGAAGTCCCTGGTGCGCAGCGTGCTGTTCACGGTGGCGATGGTCGCGGGCAGCATCGTGACGGGCGTGGGCATGGCGCAGTTGCTCACCCGGCTGCGCACCGCGATGCGCATGACGGTGACGGTCGTGCTGATCTTCGCCTGGGCCATGCCGAACGTCGCTTCCTCCCTGGTGTGGAAGTGGCTGTTCCAGCCCGGCTACGGGGTCGTCAACTGGCTGCTGACCCAGGCGCAGGTGTTCGGCGACATGACCAACACCGACTGGGGGCAGGACGCCTCTCTCGCGTATCTCTCGATCTGGTCGCTGGTGGTGTGGCAGGCGGTGCCCTTCATCGCACTGACCCTGTACGCGGCGCTCACCCAACTGCCCGGAGAGCTGCCGGAGGCCGCGCGGCTGGACGGGGCGGGCGAGTGGCGGGTGTGGTGGTCGGTGACGCTGCCGTTCCTGCGGCCGACCCTGATGCTCGTCACGATCATGTCGGTGATCTGGGACTTCAACATCTTCAACCAGATCTGGCTGGTCTCGGCCGGCGGTCCGGAGAACGCGACGAGCACGCTCGGGATCTTCGCGTACAAGACAGCGTTCGTGTCCTTCCGAATCGGTCAGGGCGCGGCCCTGTCGGTCATCACCACCGCAATTCTCCTGGGGATCACCGCCGTGTACATCCGCAATCTGCTGCGCTCGGGGGAGGACCTGTGAGAAGCCCTACGGGACACCGGGTGCACAACCGCCCGTACCGGGCGGGGAGCCGCCGGGGCGGTTGGCTGAACAACACCCTCGCCGTCGTGTTCTGCCTCGTGTGGATCTTCCCTGTCTACTGGATGGTCAACACCGCGTTCAAGCCACGCTCCGAGGCGATGACGCCGACACCGCACTTCTGGCCGTTCTCCCCCACGCTGCGCAACTTCGACGCGGCGATGAACCAGACCGGCTTCCTGACCAACCTGCGCAACAGCCTGATCGTGGTCGGCGGTGCCGTGCTGCTCGCCGTGGTCCTGGGGATGTTCGCCGCGGCGGCGCTGTCCCGGTTCCGCTTCCGGGGCCGTCGCACGATCATGGTGTCGATCCTGATCGTGCAGATGCTGCCGGTCACGGCCCTGCTCATCCCGACCTTCCTGATCTTCAACGAGATCGGGCTGCTGGGCACGTACTTCGGGCTGATCCTCGCCTATGTGGCCACCGTGCTGCCCTTCTCGATCTGGGTGATGCGCGGGTTCTTCATCGCGGTCCCGGCCGAGATCGAGGAGGCCGCGCAGCTCGACGGCGCGACCACCTGGCAGACCTTGACCCGGATCCTCTTTCCGCTGGTCGCACCGGGCGTGATCGCGTCCAGCATCTTCGCGTTCATCACGGCGTGGAACGACTACCTGGTCGCCTACACCTTCATGAAGGAGCAGGACCACTACACGCTGCCCGTGTGGCTGGCGTCGTTCACCACTCCTGCCACCGGAACCGACTTCGGCGGCCAGATGGCCGGCTCGGTGATCTTCTCGCTGCCGGTGGTCGTCTTCTTCCTGATCATCCAACGCAAGCTGGTGTCCGGCATGTCCGCCGGAGCCGTGAAGGGATGACCCCCACCATGCTCCTCCCCCGCCCCGACTCGGTCGCGTCCGGCAACGGCATGTTTCCGCTGGACACGTCCACCGGGATCACCGCGCCCGGCGAACTGGCGCCGACGGCCCGCTGGCTGCAGTCGGTACTGCGTCCGGCGACAGGCCTGCCATTGCCGGTGACCGGCATGGCCACCCCCACTCCCGACGGCTCCACGCTCGCGCTGGACCTGGATCCGGACCTGCCCGCCGAGGGCTACCGGCTGACCTGCGGTCCGGGCGGTGTCACCATCACGGGCGGCGACACCGCGGGCGTGTTCTACGGCTGCCAGGCGCTGCGCCAACTCCTGCCCCCACAGATCTACCGCGCCGCCGAGGCGGCAGGGGTGCGCTGGGAGGTGCCGTACGGGAACATCGAGGACTCACCGCGCTTCCGCTGGCGCGGCACGATGCTGGACGTGGCCCGGCACTTCATGCCCAAGCACGGGGTGCTGCGCTTCCTCGACCTGCTGGCGATGCACCGCATCAACACACTCCATCTGCACCTGACCGACGACCAGGGCTGGCGAGTGGAGATCCTGCGCCACCCCCGGCTGACCGAAGTGGGGTCGTGGCGTCGCGAGTCCCAGCTCGGAGCGGCACCGGACGCGCCCAACGACGGGCGTCCGCACGGTGGTTACTACACCCAGGACGATCTGCGCGAGATCGTCGCGTACGCCGCCCAGCGGCACATCACCGTCGTGCCGGAGATCGACGTACCGGGTCACTCGCAGGCCGCCATCGCCGCCTACCCCGGACTGGGCGTACGGGGCGAGCTGCTGGAGACGAGTCCGCGGTGGGGCATCAACACGAACATCCTGAACGCCGAGGAGTCGACGCTCCGCTTCTTCCTCGGGGTGTTCGACGAAGTGATGGACCTCTTCCCCGGCCCCTTCATCGGCATCGGCGGCGACGAGTGCCCCACGGAGCAGTGGGACGCCGATCCGCGTACCCAGGAACTGATCCGGGAGCGGGGCCTCGCCGGTTCGAAGGAGCTCCAGGCGTGGTTCCTGGGCAGGATCGGCGCGCATGTCGCGGCGCGCGGGCGCCGGGTGTTCGGGTGGGACGAGATCCTGGAGGGCGATGTCCCCGAAGGCATCGCGGTCGCCTCCTGGCGTGGCATGACCGGCGCCCGTACGGCGGCACGGCGGGGGTACGACGTGGTCTCCTGCCCCGACGACCAGGCGTACCTGGACTACCGGCAGTCCGAGCTGGAGCGCGAGCCGATCCCGTTCGCGGTGCCGCTGACGCTTGCGGACGCGTACGGCTTCGATCCCGTACCCGACGGACTCACCGGGGACGAGGCGGCCCGGATCCTGGGCGGGCAGGCCAACGTCTGGACGGAGCACATGGATTCGCCCCGGACCGTGGACTACTACGTCTTCCCGCGCCTGTGCGCCATCGCGGAAGTGCTGTGGAGCCGTGGCGAGCGCGACTTCGACGACTTCCTCGTACGGCTGCGCACCCATCTGGCCCGGCTCGATGCCCTCGGCGTCGAGTACCGCAGGGAAGACGGTCCGCGGCCCTGGCAGACGCGGCCCGGCATCCCCGGCAAACCGGCGACACGGGCCGACTGGGCCGAGCTCATCGACGGGCTCGTGGCCTCCATCAAGGTCTGAGCGTCCCCTCAGGAACGCTCCGGACATTTCCATGCACGCACCTGCAATTCCCCATCTCTCCAAGGGAGAAATAGTGAAGCAGAGAACAGGACGACGGGCCGGCCTCGCGGTCACATCGGCGCTCATCATGGCAGCGGCGCCCGCAGCGGTGGGTCTTCCGACCGCGAGTGCCGCGAGTGCCGCCGGATCCTCCGGGACGGTGACCATCGGAGGGAAGTGTCTGGACGTCACCGACGGCAGCTCCGCCAACACCACCGCCATCCAGCTGTTCGACTGCAACGGCGGCACCGCCCAGCAGTTCAGCTGGGGGGACGACGGCACCGTCACAGTTCTCGACAAGTGCCTGGACGTGACCGGGGGTTCAGACGCCAACGGCGCACTCACCCAGATCTACGACTGCGCACAGGTGGAACAGCAGAAGTTCAAGTACCTTCCCGACGGCACGATCTACAGTGCCAAGTCCGGCAAGTGCCTGGCCGTGCAGGGCGAGATCGTGAACTACGCACGGGTCGGCCTCGCCCCGTGCGACCCGAAGAAGGCGGTGCAGAACTGGACCGCCGCCTCGGCGCCCGGCCCGAAGTACAGCCTCTCGGCCGGCGCCCCCGTCGAGTACGGCAACCCCGATGACACCCCGGCCGGAGTGTTCACGGCGAAGGACGGCCAGTTCTACTACCAGCAGGCGCACGCGCTGTACAGCGCGAACGACCCGCGCAAGTGGAGCTTCTTCAGCGGCGACGACTTCGACTCCGCGCAGCTCGACCCGATATCCGGCGCGGTGAACCCCTCCAACGACCAGGACCGCAACGACGACACGACGTGGCGCTGCAACAACAGCCCCACCGGCAAGGAGTCCACGTCGGCCCCGAACACCTCGGGCTACGCTCATCCCAACTACTGCGACCTGGCAGGCGTGTGGGTCGACCCGGACAGTGGCCACTGGTACGGGCTGGTGCACAACGAGTTCACGCCGCAGCCCTTCGGTGACGGCATGCACTACGACGGGATCGACTACGCGGTCTCCACCGACGAGGGCAGGACCTGGTCGATCGAGGACCACGTCATCACCTCGCCGTACAGCACGAAGCGCGACGACACGGCCGCGTTCCCGAACGCCACGTACAACTACGGCGACGGCGACCCCCGCCTGTACGTGGACAACGCCTCGGGATACTTCTACGTCTTCTACGCGGACCGGGTGCTGAACAAGTCCGGCGGCGGCAGCGTCTGGCACCAGCATGTGGCGCGGGCGCCCATCGCCGAGAAGATGGCGCCCTCCTCGTGGAAGAAGTGGCATGACGGCGGATGGGATTCGCCGGGCACCGGCGGCGAGGAATCCAACATCATCCCGGCGGACGGCAACGGCACCGGCTACACCGCGCCCGCCGACGAGTACAAGCCCTCCACCAGTGGCAGCGCCGCGGAGCAGGTCGCGCAGGGCACCATGCCGGACAACTCCCAGCTGACCGTCATGAACATCACCTGGAGTGCCTACCTGGGCAAGTACATCGGCACCCCGCAGAACAACATCGCCCAGGCCACCGACACCAAGTCCCCGCTGCACTTCTACGCGACGGACGACCTGGCCACCCAGAAGTGGGAGGACATCGGCAGCGTCGCGGAGAACCAGAACGCGTCGTGGTACCGGTGGTTCCTCGACTCGGGGAGCAGGACCACGTCCAGCGTGGTGGGCAAGACGTTCCGGTCGTACTGCTCCTTCTACTGCGACACGTACACGGGTGAGTACGCCGACATCACCATCGAGCCCACGTCGAAGACCGCGCTGCCCGCCTCCCCGGCCGGCGACAAGGCCCGGGAGATCAGGGCCGCGAGCGGCAAGTCGCTCGCACTGTCCGGCGGCAGCGCCGGAAAGTGGAAGGTCACCGGCACCGGCGACGGCTTCTACACGGTCACCGGGAACAACGGGCGGGCGCTGAGCGTCGCGGACGGCGCGAAGGGCCGGGCCTGGGGCGCGGCGGTCTCGCTCAGTCCCAAGGGCGCCAAGGCGTCGGCCACCTCCGAGTGGTACCTCCAGAAGGTCGTGAAGTCCCCCGCCGCGGGCGGCGCCTCGACGGCCACAGGTGCGTACCGCTTGGTCAACCGCCACAGCGGCCTCGCCCTGAGCATCGACAGCCACGGCTCGGTCTCGACCGAACCGCAGCGCGCGGACGCGGCCCAGATGATGTCGTTCCGCCCCTGACGTGACGGACTGATGGGGGCGGCGGCGGACCGGAGCGGGTGCGGTCCGCCGCCGCCTCGGCGCGTGCCGGGTGGCCTTCGGTCGGACGTCCGTGGGGCCTGTCCGGGAGTTCAGTCAGAGGTCTGGGCGGATCTTGCTACCGACGTGCGCAATGCGGAGCTTGCTGTCTTCCCCGACGGGGCGGAAGTGGATTCGGCCGGCCCCCGGGGTGAAGCGGGCATGGAGGTGGAACGTCTCCCACTGCCCGTCCAGGTCTTCGAACCGGCATACCCGCTTGCGCGTCTCGCCCTCCGGAGTCACCTTGCTCCGCCATTCCGGCTCATGCGCCGTGGCAGGGTCCCATGCGGCGGCTGTGGCATCCAACCGCTCCAGGCAACGTCGCACGGGCACGACCCAGCGCGGGTCGAGGTTGCTGAACTGCGCCTCAGTACGGGGCAAGAACTGGAGGCTCGGGTAGAGGTCGGCCCTGCGTTCCCAGATCTGTCGGCCGGTCACTGCCCGGGCCAGGCTCGACTCCCTGATCCAGCCGAGGTGTTCCTCGACGTGCGGCAGGGCCGAGATGTGCCGTACGTCGACCGTGTCGTGCTCGAACTCCAAGGAACCGTCGTCGAGTTCGACGAGTTCGCTGCGTTCGATACTGACTGCCGACGTCTGCCACTCACGGGAGACCGGAAGACTGACCGCGACGCCATCCATGAAGTGCGCGGCGCCCAGGGCCCGGACTTCTTCGCCCTGGTGACGGTAGTCGAGATGGCCGTCCGCATCCGGTTCCGGAAAGACGCTGCGGACCGGGGACCTGTTCCGCAGGCCGAGAAGACGCTGCCAGCGGACATGATTCTTCGGACTGGCCCCGATCCACTTGCCGACCGGATAACCTTCGGCAATTTCCAGTGACTTGAGCGCGACCTCGCTGACAAGAGAAGTCTCACCCGGGTCCTCCTTGGCGACGGCGCGCACGGCGTCGACGAGGTTGGCCATCGCCGCATCGGCGCGGTCCGGGTCACAGGCAACGCCGCAGGACTTCTCGTTCAGGAACAACAGAGGCACGCTTCCCCCTCAACCGTTGGCTATTCTTCGTCAGTCCAGCAACTGATCCAGTGAGTTCTCCCACTCGTCGAAGAACCCTTCGGGCCACTGGGCCAGCATGCCGTCCTCGTCGACCCGGGGGCTGATGACCTCTGCACCCGAGCCGTTGCCCTGGAAGAAGTGGATGAGGGCGTCGTCCGGCCGCAGGTCTCCCCGTTTGACGGCAAGGCGGACTCCGTTGAGGACGTGGTCGCTGTGGGTCTCGACAATCATTTGTGCCCCGGTAGCAGCGGCCGCCGAGATCAGTGCCGCCATCCTGCTCTGCCCCTTGGGGTGGAGATGGGCCTCGGGATTCTCCAGCAGGATCAGGCTCTCGGGAGTGGCGGTGAGGCAGGCGACCACGATCGGCAGGGCGTAGGTCAGGCCGAAGCCGACATTGGTGGGTCGGCGACGCCGGGTGGCGTTGATACCGGCGGTGCCACCGAAGCCGTAGGAGAGACGGACGAAGTCGGTGCCCTCGATCGCGGAAGCCTGGAGGTTCACACCGGGGCAGAGTTCCTGCATCCAGGCAACCGTTTGATCGAGGAGCTGAGGGGAGGCCGCGCCCGGATGGCGCAATGGCCCTTCGGGGACCTCTCTCTCAGTGAAGTGGCGCAGGTAGTTGACCGTGTGTTCGCCCCGGACACCAAGGAACCCGCGGTCGATGGCTACCTGCCGTGATCGCGGGTAGGTGACAGCCGGCGTGATGCGATCGGCGTGCAGGTACTGGAACGGCGTGTCGAGCAACTGGGGAAGCTCCGGCGACACCCGCACCTCCATCACGTCTTCATCGGGCTGCTCCGCGTCGTACAACGCGGCGACGCGGACCGCGTCACCCATTTCGACAACGAGACCCACCACAGGCGCTTGGGTGGCCAGCAGGTCGTCAGCGGGACCGAAGTCGTCGTGCAGGACGTCGCGTGCGGTTCCGAGCTCCACCAGCTCGCCGTTGAGCAGCAGCCCCCCTCGGGGGGCCGTCGCCCGGTCGGGCCCGAACGACTGGCGAAGCAGGGCGAGGGACTGGACGACACTGCTCTTGCCGGAGGAGTTCAGTCCGGTGAGCAGGGTCAAGGGGCCCATGGGGAGTTCGAGGCGGCGGAACGCCTTGAAGTTGACCAGGGTGAGCCGAGTGATCACTGTCAGGCATCTCCGTGTTCAAGGAGGTCTTCGAAGAGTTCCTGTACGGCTTCGAACCGTTTTTGTACCTTCTTAGGGTCTCCGGTGGCCACGGAGATGGACCGTTCGAACTCGGTGTCCTCCATCAGGTCCGCAAAGGCGTCCAGCACGGTCAGCTGCCTCAGCACATCATGCTGGGGCGGGGCGAGACCGGCCAGATTCACCGCAATGGTCTCGAACAGGGCCTTGTTGATGGGGGACTTGCGTTGCTGCCCCGCTCGGTACTTGCGGAAGGCATGAACGCCGAAGATCGCCTGGGCTGCGTCCATGGCATGGGTGAACTCGTTCCGCAGCTGTGCCTCTTCCGCGGGTACGAAGCGGTTGATGCGGTGCATGGCCTTGCCCAGGAATCCGTCGAAGTCGCCGTTCTGGTATCCATCCGGAGGTGTGAGCCGGAAGGCCAGGAAGCGAAGCACCATCTCGCGGTCGGCCATCCGGTCCCCGACCACGCTGTAACCGGTGGCGCTGCGAAACTCCTCGGACGCCGCGAGTTCCGCGAGGAAGGTTCTGGAGCGGCCCGGGATGAGGGCGTGCCGGATCTCCTGGCGGGTGAGCGGTTCACCGCCGGTGTTGATACGGGCGAAGACGTTGAACATGACCGGCTCGGGGGTGCCGCGCCTGATGACGTGGACGACGACCTCGGTCTCGCGCAGCCGGATCTGAAGCTTGCCGGAGAGGTCGTGGAAGCCCGCCCCCGCAAAATTACGCAGGTACTCCAGCCCCTTCAACGTCAACGGTGCCGCGTTCACCGTCTCGGCGTCGAAGAAGCGAGCGATGGAGGTGAGGCGTTGGATGCCGTCCACGATGGCCCAGCTGCCGTCCTTCTGCTCGGCGGCGTAGAAGGACGGGATGGGAATGCGCAGAAGCAGCGACTCGATCAAGCGGCTCTGCTTCTCGTCGGTCCAGATACCGGCCCGGCGCTGGAAGTCGGGCGCGAGGTCGATCATCTCGTTGCGGAGCCGAGAGATCAGCAGGTCGACTGTGGTCGTGCGGGTCTCGATGTCGATGTGCTCGGGGTCGAAAGGCGAAGTGATCTCGTCGACACCACCCTCGGTGGCCTCCCGCTCGACGTCCGTGGGCTGCCCGTCGGAGGCAGTCTCCCGACCGAAAAGCTCGTCCAGGGTAGGGAGATCCCCCGGCACCTCCTGGTAACGCTCGTAGACCGACCGCTGGTCCCGCGTGCGCCTCTGGCTGCTGTCCTCCAGCGCGGCCATGTCGTCCGTCGCCCTCGCCCTCGTGTCGTGCCGGGTCACTCTGTCCGTCCGTCCTGGCTCCTCACCCTACCGGCCGTGATCCGGCGCTCCGTGGTCTCCCACAGGCTCTCGCGAACCTCATGCGGCAAGAACGACAGGTTCGGCGGCTCCTAGGCTCCTTGACCGGCCCCGCTCCCGGAAGAAGCCCAGCGTCCGCCGGATCCTCTCTTTCCTTTGCAGGCTGCACCGAAGTGGAACGGTGTGTACGGGCAGTGCCTGCCGATGCTTGGCCAGAGCGATTCTCGCGCACGCGGCGGAGCAGCGGCCTTCTTGCGCACGGCGAATCCGCCGACGGAGCGCGTTCACCTACTACCTCGGCAGATACGGACTCGCCTTCCCGTGCCAGCTGATGCGCAGGGTGTCGCGGGCTCGGGTGGCGGCCACGAAGAGCAGGGAGCGCGCCTTCAGTTCCTCGCGAGCAAGACGCTTCGGATCGGTATCGCGGTAGCGCTGGACAAGGGAGGCGCGGGGGATGACGCCGTCCCGCGCACCGATGATGGCGAGTTTCTGGTATTCGAGGCCCTTGAAGCGATGCATGGTGCCCACGTGGATGTCGCCGTCGCCCTTGACGCCGTCTTTGGTGAGTTCGGCGACGGTGAGGCCGGCCTCGGTCGCCAGGTAGTACATGACCTGGTTGGCGGCCTCGCGGTCGGCGACACAAACGGCGATGGTGCCGCGCGGGTCGCGAGGTCTGCCGTTGACTCCGCCGGTGGCGAGTTCGTCTCGCCAGGTCTTGAGCGCGGCAGCGAGCTGGACGAGTTCGTCGTCCCAGGAATCGCAGGGGACGAGCTCCGGAGCCGGGCCGCGGAGGACCGAGCGGTAGCCGTCGAGGTTGTCCGTGCCGTCGTCGAGGTCATCGAAGGTGATCTGGGCGCTCTTGGGGTTCACCACTTCCATGGCGCGGTTCAGGATCTCGCGGGTGGTGCGGTAGCTGAGGGTGAGTCGGGCGGCGCGGCCCCGGATGTGGACTCCGACGGTGCCCAGGGTGACTTGCTGGTCGTAAATGCGCTGGTGGGTGTCGCCGGCGATGAACATGTCGTCCTCGTCGGAGGCGACCATGGCTCGCAGCATCTTCCAGTGAGCGGGGCGGAGATCCTGCGCCTCGTCGACGACGACGTGCTGGTAGCGGTGACCGAGGTAGTACATGCCGGAGCTGTCGTCTCGATGGATGAGATCCCTCCCGCCGATCTCTTCCTTGTGCTCCTGACGGTCGTTGATCTTGAAAGCGCGCTGCATCTCGAAGCGGGCGGCGCGTTCGGCGGCCTGGCCCCAGGTTTCGCGGTTGTCCTTGTCGAGGCGGGCGGTGAACTGCTCCAGGATCTTCCAGATCCGGGCGCGGTCGGGACGGCTGACGGAGTGGCCGCGTCCCGCTCGACGGGCGTCGAAGTACGCCTTGCGGGTACCGAGGGACTGGCCGAGGATCACCTGCTCCCATTCCTCGTAGAGGAATTCGGCGTCCCAGCGCTTCTCGTCGAGTTCGACGAGGATCTGGCGGAGGGTGTTCAGGGCGACGCTGTCGGAGATGCGCTGCTTCCCTGCGCCGGAAAGCGTGTTCTCGCTGAGAACACGGGCGGCGAGCTGGTCGATGTGCGTGATGTCGATGCGGGCGAGTTGCTCGGGTTCGAGGAGTGAGGCGAGGCGGGCACGCAGGTCGGTGGTGAGGTTCTTGGTGAAGGTGGTGAGCAGGATCGGCTTGTTGTGGCCGGGGGGCAGCCTCTCGGCCAAGTGCTTGACCCGGTGCAGGGCGACGATTGTCTTGCCGGTGCCGGGCCCGCCGGAGACGCGGAAGGGGCCACTGTGGCGGCGGTCGACGAGCTTGGCCTGGGCGGGGTGGAGAAAGACTTTCCAGGCGCGGAAGTCGCCCTCTTCGAGGACGTCCTTGAGGGCGTCGTCGATGGTGGTGACGGTGGTACGGGCGAGCGCCGCGTCCAGGTCCTGCCGCTCGGACTCGTCGAGTTCGACTTCGACGGGTGCGGTGATCTCCTTGCGGACCTCGTCGAGGGTGAGACCGGCGGCGAGACCGTACAGGATGTCCTTGGTGAGGAGCGGGGCACCGGAAACGAGGGCGTCGAGCTCCTCGCTCCCGGTGACCGCGAGGGCGAGACCGATGAGCTGTTCGGCGACGCCGAGCTTCCGGAGGTCGTCCGGGGCGAGACCGGCCAGGAGTGGCTCGGCCTCCGGCACCTCGGGCGTGATCGCCGCCGGTTCTGCCGTGGCCGGTACAGGAGCGGGCGTCTCCGGCTCGTCTCCGGCTTCGGGTCGCTCAGCCGGGGTGAGCGTCATTCCGGCCCGCTGGAGAACGCTCTGGCCGACCACCGAGAGGTCGACGAACTCGATCTCCCCCGTGATGCGGTTGATCGCGACGGAGAGTTCTTCGTAGACGTGCCTGCGGTGTCGTACGGCGACGACGAGCCACTTCTCATGGCCGTCGCCGTCGATGCCGATCTTGGCGAGGAGCGCCCGGTAGGACTGGTCGATCTTCGCCCGGTAGACGCGGCCGTCGCCCTTGAGCGGCTTGAGGTCGAGGCCGGGGTGATCGGGGTTCTGCCGGAAGCGGTGGGAGAAGTCGTAGAACTTGCCCTTGACCGAGCGATCGAGCTTGTACAGCTCCTGTTCGGCCTTCTCGTACAGGCTGAGCCGTGCGGTCATCGGCGGGTCGGACCTTCCGTGTCGGGGAGCAGGGTGAGCAGGGTGTCGAGGTGGTCGAGCCAGTCGGCGGCCGTGCGTACGGTCCAGCCGTCCCCGGTGTACGCATCGTCCCGCTTGCGGCGTTCCTCGCCGTCGTGGCCGTCGGCGTCCACCACCACCGCGATCTTGATGCCATGGCCGGACCAGGCGAAGTCGGCCTGCCAGCCGCGCTCCCCCAGTTCGTAGCCGAACACCGGGGCCTTCTTGCCTCGTGCGGCGAGCTTCCTGGCAAGCCGGGTGAGGTCGGATTCGGGCTCGTCCTCTTCGAGGAGTTCGAGGATGTCCTCGTCCCAGGCCGCGTCCCGGAGCAGGCCTTCGAGTGCCTGCTCGGCAACAGAGGATCCTGGGGACGAGGTGGCCGGGAAGCGGCCGGCCTCTGCCGCCGGCCCCGTGGTCTCCGCCGGAGCCGTCGGGCCTCTCTCCGCCCGGTCTGCCGCAGCCGTATCGGGGTGCAGCCGGGTAATGAGTGTCTCCAGTTCGCCGACGCCGCCTCCGACGCGGAGGATGTCCACGGGGAAGTCGGCGGCCAGGCTGGTGGCGAGCTGTACGCCGTCGCCGCCGGTGAAGGCGAGGAACTGCAGGAGGTTGGACCAGTAGAGCCAGGACCGCCAGCGGAGTTTGTGTGTGGCGGTGCCGAGCTGGTCGCCGTCGTGGTCGTCGAGTACGGCGATGGCGCCCCAGCCGACTCCGGCGGTCCCGTCCGGTCCGCCGGAGGGGTCGACGGTGTAGAGCAGCGGCAGGCCGTGCTCGTCCGTGGCGTGGAGGACGAGGATCTCCCCGCTCTCGGCAACGGGTTCGACGTCGTCCTCCGGGCTCGCGCCCCTCGCGAGGGAACGGAGTGCGCCGCGCAGCGTTGCGCGGGCCTGCGCGCGGTCGACGTTCTGCGCCAGGGGTTCGGGGTCGCTGAGGAGCCCGCCGACCAGAGCTTCGGCCCGCCGCCCCCACCGGGTGCGGGACGGGTCGCGGAGGTAGCCGAGGAGCGTGTCGATGGGATTGCCGAAGACGACCCCGGCGAGTTCGGCGCGTTCACCCCCGAGCTGCTCGTACAGGTCCTTGGCGGCGTCCTGCCCGGTGCGTCGGTAGGGCGGCCATACCGGACGGGCCTTGGCGCGTTCGCCCGTCTCGAAGAGCTCGATGTCGTCCCAGGTGATCTGGAAGACGAGTGCTCCGCCGGCCCGCAGCTCGTCCCGCTTCCTGCAGTCGGGCGCGATGCGGTTGTGCGCACGGGTGGCGTGGTAGCGGTGACCGTCGAGGAAGACGTGCACCTTCTGGGGAGTGCCGTTGGTCTTTTCGAAGGTGAAGTCCGTGCGGGTGAACTCCTCGTCCCGCTGGGCGGTCAGCCGCCACGCCGTGGATCCGGTGAAGCGCAGGTTGCCGCTGTGTGTGCCGCTCTCCTCCAGGGAGGCGTCGTCCTGGCCGTCGCTCCAGGTACGGAGGGCGGTGAGGAAGCGGGCCTCCAGGTCGGACTCGACCTGCTTGTCCAGGCCGATCGCCTCGGTCGTGGGGACGTCCGCGACCTGCCAGTGGTCGATGGCCCGGCCCTCGTCGTCGGTCAGCGGGCGGCCGTTCTCGTCGACGGGGCCGAGGAGGCTGTTGATGATCTCCAGGGCCTCGCGGCGCGAGACCTCGTCCTGGTGACGTTCCTCGGCGTAGCGGTGGAGACAGCGGTGGCAGGCGCGGCGCCCCTCGTTCTTGCAGGGGCAGTTGAACAGCACGGCGCGCGCTTCGGCGAGGGTGTCGCGGAAGGCGGTGGGGCGGGTGAGCCGGTCAAGGTAGCCGGTACCGCCGGGGAGGCGGTCGTACAGGACGAGGAAGTGTCGTTTCTCACCGGTGGCCTTGTCGGGCATCCTGGCGAGGGTGGTGTCCAGGTGGGCGGGGTCACCGCCGAAGTGCCGGTCGACACCGAGGCGCAGCGCGGCCCGGAAGGAGTGGACCTTCTCGTCGACGAGCACGGTCGCGGCCGGGAGCAGGATGCGCAGGGCCTCGGTGGTGAGCTGGTGGGCGAGGAGCACCGGTTCCTGCTTCGGGGCGTCCGGCCCCTTCTTGCCCCGGCGCAGCGGGCACCAGGGCTGGTGGTGCTTGACGGCCGGGTTGTGCACGGCGGAGGTGTCGAGGGCGTCGGTGTCGTGGTCGAAGACGGGTTTGCCGTCGGCGGTGGCCGCTCCGCAGGCGGTGCAGACGTGGAAGGGCGCCAGTCGGATGTCGTGTCCGGCGAGCTCGTCCTCGGCGCGTGCGTCGAACCGGAGCGGGCCGACGTTGATCTTCCGGATGACGGCCTTACGGGAGTAGTCGACGCCGAAGGTCTCCCGGGTGTGCCGCCAGGACGCCCCGGCCTCGATGTGCTCGGCCGGGATGTCGACCGCGTCGACGACGGTGTAGAAGCGCTGTTCGCGGTCGTCCCTGTCGTCACCGATCCGCGCGTCGTCGCGCTTGTCGCGGGAGGTGACGACGGTGGGTTCGATCACCTGGTGGAGGCAGGACCCGTCGTCGGCGATGCCGGTGCTGTGGCAGCGCGGGCACGGGGTGCGGTCGTCGGCGGCGTTCTCGGTGCGGACGTAGCCGCAATCCCGGCAGAAGCGCCAGGGCGTCCAGTCGGGCCGGGTGGAGCTGCCGATCTCGATGCCGGTGATCTGGTGCTTGTAGCCGTTGACGTAGAACGTGTTGCCCGGCGCGAGTTCGGACAGCGCGTAGCGGCGGGGCCGGTCGTAGGGGCGCATCTTGGAGTCGAAGCGTTCCCGGCCGGTCTTCGGGTCGGTGCCGTCGGGCCAGTACAGGGTGGCGTTGAGGGTGGTGACGGAGTCGATGAGCGCGTAGTTCGGCAGCAGCCCGAGGTCGCAGAGGGCCTGCTGTGCGGTGGTGAGGCCGCGTTTCATCAGACGTTTGCCGACTGCCCGGTGTTCCGCTTCGAGCTCGACCTTGCGGATGCGCTGCTCGTCGTCGTTCTCGTGGAGTTCGTGGACGGCCTCGTCGATGAACTTCAGCCTGCGCCGGAGTTCGTCCTCGCCGCGCTTCCACTGCCGTCCGGCTTCCTCTACGGCGCCGCGCAGCCCGCGTCCGGCGTAGGCACGGAGATCGTCGGCGGCCTTGGGGCTGACGCCGGTGGGGAAGAGGCCGAGGAACGTCTCGACGAGTTCGTCGGCACCACTGAGCGCGGCCTCCACAAGATCGGCGAGGTATCCGGAGGGGCCGAACAGTGCGGGCGCGTCGTGCGGGATCGCCGCGAGCGGCCGTCCGTCGGCCCGCTTCAGCCGGCCCCGCGCGGCGAGGTCGAGGAGGTGGGCGAGGTACTGGCGGCGCAGGATCTCGATGGCGGACAGGTGGCTGCCCGGCGGCACGATCTGCCCGGCGATCATGTCGCGGGGCTGGTCGAGGTAGTACAGGTCCCGGCGGCTGCGGTCGGGGATGGTGAGGAGGAAGGCGTTGCCGGTGCGCCGGCCCGCGCGACCGACCTGCTGGGCGTAGTTGGCGGCGCGGCGGGGCAGCGCGGCGAGCACGACGGCCGACAGGTCGCCGATGTCGATGCCCATCTCCAGGGTGGGGGTGCAGGACAGCACGTTGGGGTCCTTGAACCCGCTGCCGTCACGGAACGCCGCTTCGACCCGCTCGCGCTCCGGCCGGGTGAGCATGCCGGTGTGTTCGGCGGTGATGACCTGGTATGTGCCGGCCTTGCGGTAGAGCCTGCGGTAGTAGTCCTCGCGGTAGTCGCGGTCGCGCTGGTGCCGGCCGAGTCCTTCGGGCCGGTTTCCGGCGACGAGGCGTCCGGTGCGGCAGCGGTAGGCGGGGCACTTCTGGCCGTCCCACTGGGGCAGCAGCCCGGGGTGGAC
Source organism: Streptomyces sp. NPDC050422 (assembly GCF_044458665.1). NCBI lineage: Bacteria > Bacillati > Actinomycetota > Actinomycetes > Kitasatosporales > Streptomycetaceae > Streptomyces > Streptomyces sp. NPDC050422. Next base: position 164,562 of record NZ_JBITIE010000001.1, on the reverse strand, counting down.
GGTCTGTTCCCAGAAGCAGGAGGGGCAGCGGACGAACGCCTCGTTGACCTCGCCGTCCTTCAGAAGCTGTACGTCGACGGCGCCCGGCTTGAGCCCGTAGATCCGCAGGCTGCTGTCCTCCGGCGTGCGTACGGCGAGCAGTCCGGCGGCGACGAGTTCGGGCAGCAGCCGGGACCAGAATTCGGCGGCCTGCTCGCGCGGCAGCCCGAGGCTGCGCTGCGCCCACCGCTCGGGCCAGGAGAGCCGTCCGGTGGCGAAGTCGAACTCGCTCTTGGTCTTCGGCGCGCTCAGCAGGAACACGGGTGCGGCGATGCCCTTGGGGAAGGCCCGCATACCGGCGGGCCGCTTGCCCCAGATGTAGTAACGGCTGGTGCCGGCTTCCCTCAGGTATCCGTCCAGCCAGCGGTGGCCGATGGCGCCCCGGGTCCGCAGCCGTTCCAGGAAGATCCGCAGGAAGCCGAGGTACCGCGCGTCTTCCAGTGCGTCGGGAACGGGCAGTTGGCCGCCCTTTCCGTACGGCGAGGTGTGCGCGGTACGTACGAGCTCGATGGCGGCGGCCGGATCGGCTATGCGCACCTGGGCGGCGGCGGTCCGGGTGAGTTCCAGGGTGCGGCCGTTACGGGACCGGAACCCGAACTCCATCAGCGCCTCGAACGCGAACCGCTCCCCGATCAGCTCCCAGGTCTTGTGGTCACCACCCTGGCCTTCGCCGGACAACAGCCGCTTCACGCCCTTGAAGTCGTGCAGGTCGGTGGGAACGACGGCGGCGAGCGTCGTACGGTCGGTGGTCGCGTCGACCACGTCGGCGATCAGGTCGTTCAGCGCGGTCGGTCTGTCCTCGGACAGGTGGCTCTTGAACAGGGCGCGCAGCGAGAAGGTGTACGAACGGCTCGCCACGAATCCCGCCCGGTGCGCGGCGTCCTGCACCGAGTCGTTGAACATCAGGGTCTTCGTCTCACCCTGCTCCTCGTCGAGCTCCCCGCCGGTGAACAGCTGGGTGACGGAGGCGGCGGCCAGGGCGGCGGCGCCGGTGCCGAGGAAGCGGATCGTGTTGCGCGAGCCACAGGCCGGGCACCAGTCGTCCTCGGCGGCGCGGGTCGCGGTCTCTCCCAGGAACACGAGGACGAACGCGGAGTCGGATCCGGCGAGGCGGGGGCTGCCCGTCTCAGGGTCGTAGTCCCCCACCGGGTCCGGCAGCCGCAGCCTGCGCTTGGGTCCGTCCAGGACACGGAGCTGCCCGGCCCCGGACACGCTGAGCGCGTTCGCGTCGGCCCGCCCGGCGGCGCGGCCCGCGCCCTCCATGGGCGAGGCCCCGGATCCCTCCTTCGCTTCCCCCTCGGTGGCGGCGATCAGGTTGCGGACCCGCATCTTGTCCTGGCTGACCGAGGCCCGCCGGATCTTGTGCGTGTCGACCTCAACGTCCAGGTCGTCGGACTCCGGAGTGAAGACCGCCCAGCCGGAGCGACCGCAGTCACGGCAGTACACGGCGGGCAGGAACAGGTTCGCGGTCTGCCCGGCGGTCGCCGTGGTCACCGGCGCGGTGTGCACCGCTCCACCCTCGGAGGTCTCCGGCGTGCCGGCCGCGTCCCACTGGAACTCGGCCTTCGGCCACGGCAACACGCCCCGTACGAGGCGGGACACGGACCGGGCCCACTGGTGCACCTCGACCTGCACGAAGGGGCGCGGCTTCTCAGGCGTGGACGCCGGGTCACGGGCCACGGACAGCAGGGCGACGAAGCGGGCGAGCGCCTTCGCCGCCACCTCGGGACGCAGCGTGATGGTCCGCCCCCAGGACTGCGCGCCACTGCGCCACATCAGGTCGAGGACCTCGGGCACGGGACGCACCTGCCCGTCCAGGGCGTGCAGCACGGCCGAGGTCAGCGGGTGCCGCTTCAGGACCCGGCCGAGCGCGTGCGGGTCGGTGTCCCTGCTACCGGTGACGGCCTCGGCGAGCGCGGCGAACTCCTCCTCGCCGAGCGTGGGGTCGGGCAGCGCCGCCAGCTCGTCGGGAGTCGGAGTGGGAACGAGGGGGTCGTAATCGGCACGCGGCACGAACTCATCGACGGTCAGCCGCTGTTCCCCGATGATCGAGTCGGCGAGGAACTCGGTACCGAACACCTCGGTCGCCACGTCGAGCAGCTGCCGCACTCCGTCGGCGTCCGTCCCCGACGCGAGGGTCGCCGAGGTGGCAACCGGGCAGATGCGCCCCAGCGGGCGCCCCTTCTCCGAGGCCCCGACGGCGGAGGCGAGCCGACGGAGCAGCATCGCCACGTCGGTGCCCTGAGCGCCGTCATACGTGTGGAACTCGTCGACCACCACATAGCGGATGTCGGCGTCCGCCCACAGCGAGGCGTCGGCAGCGCGCTGGAGCAACAGGTCCAGCATCTTGTAGTTGGTGATCAGGATGTCCGGCGGCGTCACCTGCATGTCGGACCGGTCGGTGAACACCCGCCCGTACCGGGTGGACGCCCGGTCACCGATGTACAACCCGGCCCGCACCTTGCCCAGTTCGGGGTGCTCGCTGAGCAGGCCGTTGATGCGCTGCGCCTGGTCGGTGGCGAGCGCGTTCATCGGGTACAGGAACACGGCCTTCACCCCGCCACGCCCTGCCGCCCGCTCGCGCGCGCAATGGTCGAGCACGGGGTAGAGGAACGACTCCGTCTTGCCGGACCCGGTACCGGTAGTGACGAGCGTCGGCCGGGGCGTACGGCCGCCGGCGGAGGACAGCCGCTCGAAGGCGACAGCCTGATGCGCGTACGGCTTCCAGCCGTCGGTGCGCCGCCAGTCCAGGTACTCCTCCCAGGACGGGTCCGCATCGACAAACGGGGTACGCAGCCGAAGGAACGGCCCCCGGAACATGCCGGAGTTGTCGTCCCCCAGGAATCGGTGCAACGCCTGCCGCGCGCCCTCGTCAGTGAGCGCGTAGGTGGTGGACAGGTACTGGAGCAGGCTCTCCTTGAGCCCTTCCGCTTCGAGCGTCGGCCTCACGGCTTGGGCACCTCCTGGGTGACCGGGTCCCATTCGCCGGCGGCCACGGCGGCGTCGAGGCGCTTCTGGAAGTAGGCGTGCGCCGCACGCATCTCGGTCTCGCGGTCGGCCTTGTAGAAGGGGGCGGTGTAGCCGTCGGGGACGGGGGTCTGGGGGGCGGGGTTGGTGGTGGGGTCTTCCTGGTGGGCTTTGAAGGCGGGGTCGGCCATGTAGGCCTCGTACTGTTGCCAGTTCTCTTTGACCTGACCGATCCCGTACGCACCGGCATTAGCGGCCAGTTGACGCCCCTCTGCATCGAACCAGAGTTGATCCTCCCGCTCCGACAGCACCGAGAGGCGTGCACGGTAGGCCGCAACAAGAGCATTGGCGGTCATGCCGATCCATACAGACACAAGAGCATCGATCTCAACGAGAGCCGCGCGGCGGGCGTACTCCGTGCGCAGTGCAGTGCGCTTAGTCCAAGTCTCGTTGACACCAGAAAGAGGTGCGAGGCCAGGCCATTTGCAGACCCACTGCTCCTGCAACCATTCCAAATTAAATTGATTCCCCCACAGAGGGGAATAAGCGTCCGACAAGCAGTTCAGGCGGGCTGCGCGGAGGAGGAGTGCTGTACGTAGCGGGTGATCCTCAATGCCAGGCGCAGGCAGTCGCAGAGCGGCACTCTCGTAGAGATCTCCGATGCCGAATGCCCTTAGCACATAGTCCTGGGGAATGGCCGCCCAGAAACCCGAAGTCAAGAGCAACTGCGCATAGTCCGCAAACGCCAAGGTGTGCACAGCGTTCACGTGCGTCGAACCGGGGGGGATAACTGCCGCGTTGAGAACGCGTTCCGTCTTCCCGTCGTTACGACGACGAAAGGCTAGGCGATAGTGCTGCGCATGCGAAGTTCCCTGCCAGTCTTTCCACGCACTCTCCTTCGACTCGAACTTCTCTCTGCTGCAGTTACGGATCATCTTGGTAGCCGGGATAAAGGAGACGGAAATATTTGTGAGGTCGATGCGCTTGCCGCTAGAGCTGAGATTCGGATCCTCTTTGTGGAACGGGTTGGCAGGCCCAAGGTGCGGGCCGTGCATGATTGCCTCGCCCCAACCTTCGGGGCGCCCATTGCCCCACTCCACGAATCCGGCGTCACGGTCGTTGGCTTCGTGGTAACCAGTACTCATACTGATCTCGCCAGGCTTCAACCGTACCGGGTAGCTGATCATGGCTTCGATTGCCTGCTCCTCACTCCTCGTGAGCGGGTACATGACGTCCGTCTGCTCAACCGGCAGCGTGTTGCCCTGCTGTACATGCCAACGGGCGAGTGTGTCGAGGTTGACGTCGATGATGCGGGCGCGATGGGGGCGCCGGTCGAATCCGCCGTCGTGCTTGATACCCGGTTCGGGGCCGCTGCCATCGTGACGCAGGGACTCGGTGAGGACCTCGGCCCGGTACAGGTAACTCAGATGCTTAAAGTTGATTCCCTGCCGGGGACCATAGATATTTGTCGCGAAGTCCTTTTTGTGCCCGACCGGCTGCGGGAAAGCCCAGTTGCCGACGTTTACATATGCTCCGTGAACACGCAGCCGGTGGTAGGCCTCAGCGCGCATCGGACCAGTCCGCTTGCCACGCAAATGCCCATCGGGATGTACGAGGCCGACCGTCCCGTGCTCGCTCGAGTGGTTCCACGTCTGCACCATAAAGCGAGTATGAAGGTGAGCAGCAGTTCCTGCGAGCAAGGGGAATGTTGCACCGGAGGCGCAAAAAGCGGCCACAGCGTCGTCGCTACAAAGTTCCCAAAGAATCTGATTCCGCTGTCGCGTTTCGGCAAGGACCTTCGACTCGATCTTCTCCTGTTGCTCCTGGGTCAGCTTGTCGCCAAGGGCCATGATCGGCTCAAACTCAGCAAAACTGGCCTCGGCGTTCCACGAGACTTCGACCCACGGCGGGTTGCCCACGTGCAGATCGAACCCTCCGCCCTCCGCGAAGGCCAGCCCGAAGTCCAACTCCCAGTGCAGAAAGCCCTGCTCCTCCGCAATGTCGGTGACCACCCGCATCCACGGGAACCGCTCCTCCGGATGCTTGAGGTCCATCCCCAGCAGGTACGGAAGGCTCAGCTCAAAGTCCTTGAGCGCATCGAGGTGGGCGAAATCCGTGAGCAGGTCGTTCTCGTCGATCTCGACCGTGCCGAGCATCGCTTCCAGGAAGTCGATCCAGTCATCGAGGTCCACCAACGGAATGGCGTCCCGCCAGGCGCGCGGGGTGGGCTTCGCGGACGCTTTCCTCGGCTTCGCCGGGGCAGGCTTGCTCGCCCCCACGTCGCCCCCGGCGTCCGCGAAGAGCAGCGATTCCTGCACGCCGGATTCGGTCGCGAACAGCGTGGTCTGCTCGGTGAAACGCGCCACCGGAACAACGTCCAGGCGCGTCGGCTCATCCACCGCACCAGCCTCAGGCCGCTCCCCCGTCACAAGCTCCTCATCGCCGCCCACCGGCCCCGCGGCCCCGAACATCTCCCCCAGGAGCTCGGCAGCGTTCACCGCCTCCTTCGGGTCGTACTCCGACGCACTGCCATCCAGCAGCGCAGCCTCACCCGTCGGCCAGAACCACAGCGCGCACCAGGCGTCCATGACCTGCTTCAGCCGCCAGTACGGTGACCCCACGGCCTTGAAGAGCTCGGCGTACACCTTCTCCTTCGACAGCCGGGCGCCGCTGTCCTCCGCCGCGCCGCCCGCAGCCTGGCGCAGGAACGAGAACTCCCCGTCCTTCTCCGGCTCCGCTCCCCACACCTCGACGGTCCGGGCGATCTCCCGCTCCGACAGCTCCATCCGCTTGACGACGAGCGACCACAGGAACTCCGCACGTCGTGCCGCATCCCTCAACTTCGTGTACTGGGAGGTCGTCTCGCGGCCCGTCTTCCCCACAAGGATCGGCTCGCCCGTCTTGGCGTTCAGCCGCCGCTTCGGCTTCTGGAGGATGCCCTTCTTCCAGTCCTTGAGCCGGTCGACACCGTCCCCCGCCAACTGACCCAGCAGCTTCTTCGCGTCGCCGCTCGCACCCGTCACCGCCGCCCAACCAGGCGTGGGCAGCAGGAACTGGTGCACCGCCCCGTCCGGCAACGGCTGCCACTCCCCGCCCGCCTCGTTGTTCCGGAACGGCAGCGGGGTCGGCGCCTGGGTGCCCTTGGCGTTCAGCCAGAGCGCCTTGCCCTTCCACGGCGCGACATCCCCCGCCGCGTACACCGAACGACGCCCACCGATCAGCGAGTTGCCCCGCCGCAGGTGAAGCCCGAACCACGGGGCCCGCATCCCCGGGTGCATGGTGTTGAGCCACAACGACACCTCGGCGAGCTCGACTCCCGTCGAGTTGAGGTCTACGCCGTACGCGTTGTGTAGCGCGATGTACGCCTTGACCTTCTGCTTCTCCGTCAGCGCCTCGGATGTCGGGATCGACGTACCCAACTCGTCCTGCCGTCGCCGCAGATACTCCTCGGCGACCTGGTTGATCGCCTCGTTGAGGAACGCCCCGGAACCGAGTGCCGGCTCGCAGATGCGGTACTTCAGCAGCTCCGAGGCCCGCGTCTTTACGACGTTCCCCTCGGCGTCCTTCTCCTGGTCCAGACGGTGCTTGAGCGCCAGCTCGACGGTGACCTGGGTCAGCGACTCAGGGGTGTAGTACGAGGCCGAGGTCTCCCGGTCGCGGCCGGCGAGACGGTAGACGAAGGTCCCGGCCGGGTACTTCTTCGGCCCGCGCAGGCCCTTCTCCTCCCGGTCCCGCTCGTCGTACTCGACCCGGGTGTTCTCCGGGTACTCCTTGAGCCGGTGCGAGGGGACCAGCCAGGAGCCCTTCTCCGGGTCACCGCCCTTGGCGACCTCGCTCAGTTCCTCCTCGGCGATGATGCCGGTGTACGACATCAGGCCCTCGTAGACCGCACCCAGCTGGTTGATACCGAGGTTGCGGTACGAGATGAAGCCGCCGCGTTCGCCGCGTCGCTTGGCCTTCTTCATGGTGAGCAGGCGCAGCACCTCGTGCAGGGCGCTGTTGCGCAGCCGCAGGTCGAGCCAGGCCGGGCCTTCGGGGCCCTCCTCGTCGCGGCGCGGGTCGCGGGTGCCGAGGCCGATGAGTCTCACCGATGCCGGTTCGAAAAGTTCGCTGCGCAGGGGTTCGAAGCGCAGGCCGCGGCCCTCGCTGCGCTGCCGGGCCTTCTTCTTGCGGGTCTCCGCGTCGTCTTCGGGATGCTCGTCCCAGGGCTCGGTGCCGTACTGCCGGTGGCCGTAGTTGACCTTGTTGAACAGGAGGTCGAGGGAGGCGTGCAGGTGGAATCCCTGGCGAGCCGTCTCGTCCGTCAGCTGCGCGTCCCGCTCGACGAGGTCGCGGAGGCGGGCCACCGAGTAACCGGCCTCGTAGGTCCCGTCGTCGGCCGGGAGGATGCCCAGTTCGGGGCGGGCCTCGGCGTACAGGAGGAACAGGACCCGGTAGAGGTAGCGCAGGGCCTCGCGGGTGAGCTGCCGTGCGAAGGGGTCTCCGGGCGTTTCGAGGTCGCGCGGTTCGAGACCCGTCTCCTCCAGGCGGGCCAGGACCTCGTTGGCGATGATCTCGACGGACTTCTGGAGGCCCTGGCGCAGCTCGCCGGAGACGCCGACCGCGTTGTCGCGGGACGCCTTGACGAGGGCGTCGATGGCGGGGCCCTTGCCGTCCTCGGCCGGTGCGAGTGCGTCGTGACTGAACAGGCCAGCGATCGTGGCGAGTTCGCCGGACTGCCTGCGGTCGTAGCGCTCCAGGGCGGCGTCGAGATTGGCGGCCAGGTAGCGGCCCTCGCCCCACGCCTGCCGGTCGGCGAGGACGATCACGCCGCCGCAGAGCAGCAGCACGAAGCGCGGGGCGCTGCCGCCCTCGCCGCCCAGCTCGCTCTGGAACAGCCAGGTGGCGAGTGCGTACCCCGACTCGTAGGTCTCGCCGCTGCCCACCGTCCGCACCGGGTGCAGCAAACGGCCGTAGGAGTCGGCGTCCAGGGCGGTGTCGTTGCTCGCGGACCAGCCGCAGTCGACGGCGACGATGCCGTCGCCGTGCCAGGCGACGGGGACGGTGTGTTCGCGCCCGGCCCGGTGGACGGTCAGCTCGCGCGGACCGGACTCGGCACCCGCCTGTGCATATCCGAGGGCGGCGAGCACCTTGCGGTGCCAGTCCTCGACGCGTTCGCTCCACTCCTCGTCCTGGTAGGTGTGGAAGAACTTCTCGTAGCCCACTGCGTCGGGGCGCTCGTCCTCCTCGGTGTCCGCCTTGGCCTGCTCAGCGAAGAACCCGCGGTACTTTTCGTCGAGGTAGACGGACCGCAGGCCACGCAGGGCGACGCGCGGCGTGACGCGGTCGTCGTTCTCGTCGGACTCACGGTCCGCCCAGGCCGCGAAGACGCCCTTCTTCAGGCCGTCGGCGAGCTGCTCGGCGAAGTAGTGCGCGGACAGGTACTCGCCGCGGTTGGAGAAGGAATCGAAGTCGGTGCTCATCGGGCGGTCGTCTCTCCGGCGTCGGGCGTGGCGGTCTCGGCGGGTACGGCGGTGGGCCGCGATGCCGACGTGGCGGCAAGAGGTTCGAGGACGGCGAGGAGCCGCAGCAGCGGCGCGCCGGAGGTTCGCAGGGACCGGACCAGCGTCTTGCGCCTGCTCGCTGTGAGGTCGACGTCCTGTTTGACCTTGGACGATCGGCGGGCAGCCGGCGTGAACAGCGCCGTCTGCTGCCACTCCGTGACGCGCTTCTCGTACGGAGCGAGAACGGCATCGATCTCCCGCGCGTACGCGCCCTCGCGGTCGGTCAGGAAGCGCCGGGCCTCGGCGACCGCGTCCGGCACGCGCGACTGGAGGAGCCCGAGGTTCACCGGGGTGGCACGGCCCGGCATGCTGGGGCCCACCCGGCAGGCAGCGAGGAAGGCGTCATCGATCCGGTGGACGCGGGGGGCGTCGGGGAGACCGGTGACGGCCATCCACTCCACGACGGTGGGACGCCCGGCCTTGTTCGAGTAGATGCCCTGGAGCAGATAGACGGGGCCGTCGAGTGCGGCGGCCAGCTCCGGATCGATATCGGCCGCCTTGTCGTGGTCGGGATCGAAAGCGAGCACGAACGCCTCGTCGTGGCGGAGCGCCGCGAGCGCCTTGTCGGTGACCCAGTCCAGGACGGGATGCACGTCGGAGACGTAACTGACGTTGGGCCACTGGCTGGCGGAGTCCTCACGGGCCACCTTGAGCCGCTTGGCGGCGAGGCCCTTGTCGAAGGTGAGGCGGATGCGGCCTTCCTTGTTCGCCGTGGGGAGGATCTGCTGCTCGGTGAGATACGACTTGGGAAGGGCCTTCAGCCGGTGAAGGAGATCCGACGGCGGCTCGAAGGCGATCGTGCCGTCCTTCTCACGCCGCAGCTTGAGCGCGATGTCCGGGCTGATGGGATGGCAGACCTGTCGGAGGGCCTCGTCGAAGTAGCCGGACGTCGCGTCTGTACCGCCGCCCGTGCCGAACAGGCTGGGGACGGTGGCACGCGGCACGTCGTCCGTCTTCTTCTTCGCCCCGACGTTGCCCATCAGACGACCGAGCACGGCCTTGACGCCTCCGCCCGCCGAGGACTGCTTGATCGACTCCTCGACGGTGCGACCGGCGATGAGGTCACGGGTCAGCCGGTCGTCCTCCTCCTTCGCCCGGTAGATCCCGGTGACCGCCTCCGCGGTGCCCTCGATGCGGTGGGCCTCCTCCTCGCGGGCGAGGAGCTTGGCGCCGACCAGGCGGTCGTCCAGCGGCAGCGGTTCACCGGTCTCGTCGTCGGTGCGCCACTCCACGTCACTGGTGAGCACCAGGGCCCGGAACTGGGGCTTCTTCTCCTGCCCGTACCGGTCGATGCGGCCATTGCGCTGCTCGATGCGGATCAGCGACCAGGGCAGGTCGTAGTGGATCAGTTGGTGGCACTGCTGGTGCAGGTTGACGCCTTCGGAGGCGACATCGCCGGTGAACAGGAGCCGTACGGGTGTCGTGCGCAGGCCGAAGTCCTCGACGATGCGCTTCTGTTCGTCCTCGCCCGTCGCGTCGCCGTGCATGACCTCGACGACCCCGCCGTACGCCTTCCACGGCTTGGTCTTCTTCTCGCCCTGCTCCAGCTGCTTCGCCGGGCGGAAGCCGAGGCGGGCCGGGACGGTCTCGGCCAGCCACTTCAGGGTGGGGACGCGTTCGGAAAAGACCACGACCCGGGTGTCCGATCCGGGGCCGACACCGATCTCCTTCAGCGCCTCGACCAGGGCGTCGAGCTTCGCCGAGTCGTCGTCGCCGAGATCGCCCGCGACGCGCGCCAGGTCGACGATCGCCGCGCGCTCGATCTTTCGCGCGGCCTCCAGCTTGGCCGGGTCCTGACCCCTGCGGCCCTTCAGGGGCTTGTCGAGGGTCTTCACTCGTGCCTCGATCGAGACCTGTAGGGCCCGGTGGGAGGAGAGGAACGCCTTCAGCAGGTTGTAGGCGACCATCGAGTCCACGCACACGGACGAGGCCGCCCGGTCGCGCGGAATCCAGCGCGCGGCCAGCTCCTCCAGGACGGCCGTCTCCTTCGCGGTGGCCTTGGCGATCACCGGCTGGGACGGGCCGCGGTCCGCCCAGACGCCCTTGAGGGAATCGCGTACCTCGGGGTCGGTCTTGGTGCGCCGGATGTAGAGGTGCCCCAGGTCCTTCACGTCGTAAGCGGAGTGGTCCGCGATCGCCGCCTCGTCCAGCATGCCGATCAGTTCGGCGAAGGACTCCCCTTCGCCGTTGTGCGGGGTGGCGGAGGCAAGGACGAGGGCGTCGGTCCGGCGGGCCAGGAGGCGGGCAAGGGCGTTGTTCTTCGTTCCCTTGTTGACCAGGTTGTGGGACTCGTCGATGACGACGGCGTCCCATTCGGTGTTCTCCAGGTGGTGGGCGTAGACGTCGCTCTTGAGGGTGTCCACGGAGATGATCGCCCGCTTGAAGTAGGCGAACGGGTTCCGGCCGGCCGGGATGTCCTGCTGGATCCGCTGGATGCCGGTGGAGTCGAGGCGGACGAGCGGAATGGAGAAGCGGGTCCACAGCTCGCGCTGGAACTGCTCCAGGACATGCGCCGGGGTCACCACGAGGATGCGCTCGCCACGGCCCCGGCGGATCAGCTCGGCAAGGATGATGCCGATCTCCAGGGTCTTGCCGAGGCCCACCACGTCCGCGACGAGCACGCGGGGCTGGGGGTTCTCCATGGACAGGGCCAGCTGAGCGGGGCGGAGCTGGTGCGTCTGCTGGTCCATGAGGAAGTTGTCGGCCAGTGCGAGCCCCTGCTCGGTCTGCGACAGTGCGGTCTTGCGGATGACCGCCTCCAGGTAGAGGCGCGCCTTGCGGTGGTTCGGGGAGGAGTCGGGGACCAGACGCGTCCGGTCCGGGTCGAGCGGCTCGATGTGGTCGAGCTTCTCGTAGAAGACGGCGTCCGTGCCGCGCACGAGGGAGGAGACGCCGGTGACCTCGACCATCCAGCCGTCGTGCGGTGTGTCGGCGACCTTCTTCACCAGCCACTGCTCGTCGCGGACCAGTACCTGGGAGCCGGGGGCGAACCTGGGGCGGTGCGAGCCCGGCACGGAACCGGCCGGGGTGTCGGCGGAAGCATCCTCCGCGACCAGCTCGCGGGACACCGAGTCGAAGGTCCCCTGCCCCGTGGCCGCGACACCGACCGCCGCCGAACCGCTCACGAACCGCTCCGCTTCCTCATCGTCCCTGATGTCCCGCATACCGCTCCCCACCGCTTCTTCCACATAGTTCTCGCGTGCCACGGGCGGCGGCGCAGCGGCGCCGGGCGTCCCGCCCACTTCCCCCCTAGCAATGCGGGCGCACACCGGTGCCGCCCGCTCGGACCCGCTACAGGGCCGCCTGCATCGCGTATCTGGCCCTCAGTTCCTCGGCCACCTTCTGCGAGGCCGGCTTCCGGCCGGGTCTGCGGCGGGGCTCGGGTGACATCCGATCCGTGGGGCGGGGCGTCTGCTCACCGGCTCGGGCCTTGCCCGGCGGCGCGACGGGAAGCTCGGCGTCGCCCCCCGCCGGGACCGGAGACGACGGCTGCTCCTCGTCGTCAGGCGAGTCGATGCGATCAGGGCGGTCCAGCGGGCTGTCCAGACCTTCCTCGTCCACGACCGGGGTGTGCACGTCGAGCACGTCGACGTACTGCGTGGTGATGCGCTCCCACACTGCCGGCGAAGGACCCGGCCAGCTCTCCCCGGCCTTCCCGGGCTGGGCCGAGACGTCGATCAGCGCATACCGCGCCTCGATCGGCGTGAACCCTGAGCCCTTGATCAGCTCCACGCACTGGGCAGTGACTTCGGTGAGGCTGGGCCGGTCCTCCGGAGCGTGGGCGAACATGCCTGTGACCAGTGGGACGAGCACCCCCGGCAGCCCGGAGAGGTCCGGCGGGTGGGACTCGTCGGTCACCTTGGCGACGATCGCGGGCCAGCCGTTGCCCTCGTACGGGTAGCGGCCGGTCGCCGCGTACAACAGAACCGTGCCCAGGCCGTACACGTCGGCCGGAGCCTGTACCCGGGAGCGGCCGAGCGCCTGCTCGGGCGGCATGCAGCGCACCGTGCCGACGATCATGCCTTCCTGGGTGAGCGTGTTCTTGCCCGCGTCCATGAAAGCCCCGAGACCGAAGTCGATCAGGATGGGGCCGTACTCACCGAGCATGACGTTCTGCGGCTTGAGGTCGCGGTGCAGCAGGTCGACGGCGTGTACCGCCTCCAGGCCCTCGGCCAGCAGCGCGCCGAGACTGGCCACGAGCGGGACCGACAGGGTTCCGGCGCTCTCCACCTGCTCCTGAACGGTACGGCCGGGCACATACTCGACGGCCATCCATGGCCGGTCGGCGTACGGATCGGCGTCGAGGAAACGGGCCACCCGGTTGGTCCCGACGACCGTCCGGGCGATCAGCGCCTCTTTCTCGAAGCGCGCTCGGGTCGCCTGGTCGAGCCTGTCGTTCCTGATCACCTTCACGGCGACCGGGTCACCGCCCGGCGAGTAGGCCAGGTACACCTGCCCCATGCCCCCCGCGCCCAGCTCCCGCTCGACCGTGTACCGGCCGATTTGCGTGGGCACCTCAGTCATGTTTTCCGCGTCACCCTCTCGCGCCGCTCTCGTGGGGGCGCGTCACGCCTTCACAGAAGGTTCACTCTAACGCTCCGGATAGGAGACCGTCAGGGGCTTGTGCCGCTTGACATGCGCGAATACGGGGAGCGGGCCGAAACTCGACCTGCCTGCCCCGCGAGGAGGGCATTCGCGCCGAAATGCCGACGGCCCCGTCGACGGGTCACCGGCCAACGGGGCCGTCTCGCGCGGTGGGCGGCTCAGGCGCCCACGGAGCCGTCCTTCACTGCGGACACGAAGGACGACCAGTCGGTCGCGGTGAAGGTGAGGGCGGGGCCGTGAGGGTTCTTGCTGTCACGCACGGGGACAACGGCTGCGAAGTCATCAGCGATCTCGAGGCAGGCGCCACCATCCTGGTTGCTATAGCTGCTCTTGCGCCAGGTCGCGGCGCTCAGGTCGATGGATCGCACGGCAGTTCCTCCAACATGCGCAGGACGAATTTCTGAGACTCGGCTGGGGAAAGCGCCAGGTCACGCGTCGCATCGTACGCACGTTGCATGCGCTCCACCGCAACGCTTTCCTCGTGGAGTTCCCCTCCGTACCCATGTTCCGTGTACGCCACAGTACGACTGTCCGGCAGTCGAAGAAACCAGACGTCAGTACTCGACAACCCATGCAACCCGGCACTTTGCGGGAGCACTTGAAGCGTCAGGTTCGGCCGCTCTGTCATCTCGGACAGATACTCGAGCTGGTCTCGCCACTCCTCCGTGCTCCGCAATGCGGTCCGAAGAGCCGCCTCCGACAGGATCGTCCGGAACGGCGGCGCACCTTCTCCCTCCAGCAGGCCCCGCCGCCCCATCCGCGCCTCCACCTGCTGCGTCAGCCGTACCCCGCTGAATCCGCCGGACGCCAGCAGCTCCCGCGCGTACCCCGGCGTCTGCAACAGCCCCGGCAGCACGCTCACCGCGAAGTGCCACAAGCTCGTAGCCTCCGCCTCCAGCGCCATGTAGCGCTGGTACCGCTCCTTGAACTGTGACTGGTCGCTGATCGCCAGCTCCCACATGGCCAGCAGCAGCCCCGGGGTCTCGTAGTACTGGTCCAGCGCCTGCACCACCTCCGGGCCGCCGACCGTCTCGCCCTTCTCCATCTTCCCGAACAACGACCAGTCCCAGCCCAGCCGTTCGCCGAGCTGCCGCAGACTGTCGCCGCGCGCGGTACGCAGGCGCCGCAGCTCCTCCGCGAACCGTGCCCGTGGTTCCCTGCTGCGGCTTGTGACCGCCCGCCTCGTCGGCATCGCGTCCTCCGTGGAACGTGTGGAACGTGGCTCACCGGCCGGGGAAGCACCCCGCGCTCTCGGTGTGTCCCACCCCTGACCGGGCCATTCTCGTATCGAGCCCCTCACGCACCGTAATACCGGGGTGCGTGGCCAGGCAGAGGAATCCACGAAAGAACAACCGAAGGAAGAGCCCCCATGACGCCGCTCTCGCCGCAGCCGTCCCTCCCCCGCAGGACGCCCCGGGCCAACGCCTCCGTCCCCCACTCGGGCGACGTGACAACGGCCAAGATCCAGGAGGCCGTCGATGCCCGCGACGCACTCGCCACTGCGCTGAGTGGAGCCGGAATCCAGCTGCCCGCCATGGATGTACGCACCCCGTGGCGGGACGTGGAGGGCGACGGCAGCGCCCGGCCGGCCGGTTACGCACTCGTCCACCTCGGCGTCTGCTCCGCCCCCGTGGCACACGCCCTCGCCGCGGTGATCAGGAACGGAGCGACCAGGTGACCGACGACGGCGTCCCTCGCGTCGGAACAGCCGTGCGTGACGTGGGGAGCGGCCGGGTGGGCCTGGTGATGGGCCACGAGGGTCCCTACCTCCAGCTCCGCCCGCTCGGCGGTGGCCGCGAGTGGGACGCGGACCCGGCCCGCCTACGGCTGCTCGGCCCCGCCGAGTTGCTGAGCGCCCGCGTCGCCGAGGCCAACGCCCGCAGCCGTACCGGCCTCAGTGTCGGCGACATACGAGGATCCCCACAGGCCGACCGGGCTGAAGAAGACGCCCCATGATGCGGGGTGCATGCATAACCGGTGCGCGCCTACCGCGTCGCAGCACGGTCGGGAGCCGTGGCTCATCTCACCCGAGGTCGAACAGCAGATCCCCCAACACCGCCTCCTCCTCCACCCGCACCCCCGCCTCCTGCAACGCGTCCGGCAAATCCGGGTCCCACGGGGCGTCGGCCCGCACCCCCGTGAGGGGCGGGCCGGATGGCAGGTTGCACACGGCGGTGCGGTAATCCGCCGCGGTGTAGCGCCACGGGGTCCAGGGGATCCGACGCAGCAGGGCGGCGGCGATCCGTAGGCCGCCCCAGTCGAAGTCGCCGTGGTAGCGGAAGCGGCTGCCGTGCACGTGGAGATGGCCTAGGAGGACGAGGGCGGCGGCAGACGGCTGGCCCTGGAGACAGACCAGCGGCGCGCACCGCGTGCCGTACGTGTCGGCGGCCGCGGCGAGCACCGCCGGGTTCTCGCAGATCCGGACCGTCGGCGGCGCCGAGCCGGGCGGGCACCGGGTCAGTTGCCGCAGAGTGAGTACGGCCGGCTCGCCGGCGTCCGCCATCCAGTCCAGGGCGGGAGTGCCCCGCAGATTCAGGGCGAGCACGGTCGAGGACAGCTCGTCGCGCAGCAGGCCCACCGATGCCCACGCCTCGCGCCGCCCCTGCGCACCGCCTGCGTCGAGGGCCCCTGTCAGCGCCCGGATGCCGGAGAGGGTGAGGGTGCTGAGCGGAGTCCCGTCGTCCAGGGCGTGGGCACTGCCCAGGAGCCGGGAGGCGAACGCGGGGAGCGACACCGGCGGCTCCGCCGGCAGGGCCCGGATGATGGTGGTGGTCCAACCGAGCAGCTCGGCGGCGGCGGTGGGGGTGCCCGCGAGGCGCCGTACCAGCCCGTCGTTGCGGAGCCGTTCGGCCCAGCCCCGGAGTGCGGGGACCTCGTCCGCCAGGGCTTCGAGCGGGGCGTACGCCTGCGCCCAGGCCCGCTGCTCCTCGGCGCGCGCCTGGCCGAGGAGGGTGACCGGGCCGGTGAGCGCCACCACGGCGGCGGCCAGTCCCTCCGGGCTGATGCCGGAGCGGCGCAGCAGGTCGTCCACCGTGTCGAGGCGCACGGACAAGGACCGCCCACCACCCGGAGCTCGCCCCAACAGCCTTTCCGCCGCCATCCGCTGGTCCGCCGTGGGCGAGCTCAGCGATACCGGTCCGGTGAGTGGCTGCCCGCGCTCCAGGCGTCGGCGCGCACGGTCGACCAGCCAGGCAAGTCCGGGTGCGCCGAGGAGTCTGCGAAGCCGTACGTCGTCGACCGTCACCGTCACGGCCGCCGTCACGGGGCTCGCGGGGGTCAGTTCCACAGGGGCTCCGACGCGTCGGCCGCCTCGGCACGGGGTGCGGGAACCGCGTGCTCCCGCCCCACCGGATCCGCACCGCGCCACCTCCGTGTGCCGTCCCACTCCCACCGGGTGACGAGCACCGCCGCAACCTCGTCGATCCGCGACAGCTGGGCGATGGCGATGCCGGGCACCTGCGGGTAACAGGCCCACTCGCGCTCGCTCGTCATCACGACGTCGAGGTCGAAGGCGTGCAGCAGGCCCAGGCACTTGGCGCGGGAGTCGTCGTCCACTCCGGCGAACGCCTCGTCGAGGGTGACCAGGCGTGGTGCGTAAGGGCTGCCCGCACTCGCGTAGTGGGAGGACGCGGCGGCGAACAGCGGCACCGACACGGCGAGCGCCCGCTCGCCTCCGGAGGCGGGTCCTGTGGCCGGGATCCAGCGGCCCTGCTGGTGCCGCTCGACGCCGAACTCGTGCCAGGTCCGGTAGTCGAGTGCGGCGGTGAGGTGGTCCAGCCAGCTACCCGAGGCGTCGTCGGTGTGCTGGCGGGCGATCTGCTCCGAGAGAAACTCACCCACGGCCGCGCGGTCCTCGGCGGTCCAGACGTCGGCCGACCGGCGCAGCCGCTCCCTGGCCGGGGCGAGCCCGGCGGGGGCCTTGCGGGATGCGCGCCACACCAGCCTCAGCCGCATGCCGGTGGAGGTCGGCCGCTCCTCCAGTTCGACGTTCATGTCCCGCACCTGCCGCTCGGCCGCGCCGATCAGCTCCTGGAGCGTCCCCGCGACCTCCGTGACCAGGTGGGTCTCCAGGATCTCCCGTTCCCGTGCGGACAGGATGCGGGCCAGTTCGCCGACCTCGACAGCCAGTGCCGCGGCCAGGTCCGGTACGGCGTGTTCGCGGCCCTGGTAGGTGATGTCGACGACCATGCCGTCCTCCACCATCCGGGCGGACGCCCGGTGACCGTGCCGGGACAAGGTGTCCTGGAGGGTCTTGAACTCCTCGCTGAGCCGGCGTTGCACCCGTTCCCAGGCGCTGTCGGAGTCGTCGGTGGAGGCCAGTGCCGCGTCGATGGCGCGGGCCAGCGCGATGGCGGGGGTGGCGGCCCATGCGCCGTCGTCCACGGCGGGCACCTCGATGTCGGGCACCGCCACGGCCATCAGCCCGGTAGCGGTGAACCGCTGGAGTGCGGCAATCGCCTCCGTACGCGCCTCGGCCGCCTCCCGGAGCCCTTCATGCAACTGCTCGATACGGCCTTCGGCTTTGCCCGCCGCCCGGTCGGCCTCGGCATGGCGCCGGCGGGCGGCCTGCTGCTCGCTCTCGCACGTGCGCGACGCCTCCGCGGTCTGCGCCAGCAGGCGCTGGAGTTCATCAACGGCGGCGCCGACCGTGGAACGCAAGGTAGTGAAGCGTTCGTCGGCCGCTGCCGCCTCTTGCTCCGCCTCCTTCGCGCGCTCCGTGAGTTCTGCGGCGCGCTCGGCGGCCTGCCCGGCCTCGGTACGCTCGTCCGCGACCTGGCCGCCGGCCTCGCCGCGTTCCCGCAGGGCGGGCCAGAGGGCGGCCAGCACCTCGGCGAGGGCGCCGAGTGCCTCACGTACCGCAGTCAGACCTTCCTCGTCGGCGGGCATCCTCAGGTCCTCGGCGGTCCGGGCGAGCCCCGCCGCGGCCGACTCGCTCCGCTCGGCCGCCTCCAGAAGGGCGGCGGCCCGCTCCTCGCGCCGTTCACCGGTCCGTCGCAGGGAGTCTGCGGCGGCGGCCGCCCGCGCGTGCGCGCGGGTGAGGGCGGTCTCGTCGGGTACGTCCGCCACCTCCGCGTCCAGCACCCTGCGGCGAGCGGCCACCGTGGCGGCCAGTTCCGCGAGGGTCTCCAGTTCGCCCTGGATGACGCCGAGTTCGGCCTCGATGACGCCGATACGGGTCCGCCGTGCAGCTTCCCGCGCGCCCTCACCGATGTACTCGGCGGCGGCTTTGGCCCACCGGCCGGTCAGCGCACCGACCCGGAAGCGCCCGTCGACCGCGGCCCAGCTTGCGGCTTCGTTCTCCGGCCCGGCGCCCCCCTGCCCGGCGCCCACCGCACCGGCTTCCCGCCCTGTGCCGATCGAGGCGAGCAGCCGGGCCACGGTCTCTTCGCCCACGGCCGCGGCCCCGGAGTCCCCGTGGTCCACGGCCGGACGCAGCAGGTGCGCGAGCGACGCGCCCGGTAGCGGAGCTCCGGCCGGAGCGAGCAGCACCTCGTGGCTGTCGGCGGTGAGAACCGTGCCGTTGGGCAGCACCCAGGCGTCCAGCATCCCGGACGCCTCCAAGGCGGCCTCAAGACCGGCGCGGTCCTTCTCGGAGAGCCCGTGCTCGAAGTCCACCAGCCGCCAAAGGGGGGCGCCCGTCAGTCGCTCGCGCAGACCGGGGGTGCGGGTGCGCGGCGGCTGCGGCGGACGTCGCCCGCCGGCCACCAGCGCGGTCAGTTCCTGTCGCAGCCCGTCGGCCTGCCCGGTGAGTTCGGCCCGGCGCCGGTCGGCGGCGGCAGCCTGCTCGGCCAGCCGCGCGGATGTCGCGCTGTGGGCGCGCGCGGCCTCGGCCCGCGCCGGGTACGGGCCGTGGAGACGGCCCACCCATTCCTGGAGTTCGTCCAGCAGGCCGGGTTCATCCGCATAGGCGAGTTCGGTCCAGCCACGGGCGCGGGTGCGGACCTCGTCCAGCAGCGCCCGTCCGGCGCGCACCACGTCCTCCTCGGCCAGGCCGAGCTCCGCCGCAGCCGTGGAATGGTCGGCATCGGCTTCGTCCAGCCGGACGGCCAGCGAGCGCCGCTCCTGCGAGGCGCGCGCTGCGGTCCGGGCGAGACCCGTCACATGGGTGAGCGCACGCCGGCCCCGCTCCACGGACTCGTCGACGGCGCTTCGCAGTTCACTCGGGGCGAGTCCGTCGTCGGACAGGCCGTCACCTGGCAGGACGACCCGGGCGGCGTCCGCGGCCTTGGCCGCCTGCCGGTAGGTGTCCTGCGCGTGCCGGTCAGCGGCCCGTAGCCGGTTCTCGGCGGCGCCGAGGCGCTCCAGGCCCTTGTGGTGCAGCCGCGCCGCCTGGTCCCGGTCGCTGTCCGCCCGCTCGGCCGCACGCGCCGTGCGCTCCACCTCGTAGTGCGCCTGCTCCAGATTTCTGGCGCTGCGCATCTCGGGGCTCTCCCGCAGGGCCGCGTCCTGGGCGCGAAGCCGGTTCTGCTGCTCCTCCAGCCTCGCGATGAGGTCGGCTGCCGCCTGCCGCTCCTCCTCGGCCCCGGCCTGCTGGGCCTGCGCCTCGGCGAGGTCCCGTTGGCGTTGCTCGTAGCGGGAGTGCTCGGCGCGTGGCAGCCGGGCGCGGCGGCGGGTGGCGACGCGTGCGTAGCGCCGGTAGTGCTCCAGGAAGCCGGCGGCGGCGCGTTCCGCCGCGGAGGCGGCCGCCAGTTCGGTCTTCTCCTCGTCGAGTGAGCGGAACGCCTCGGCCACGTCGGCGATCACGGCCTGGTCCACCGGTGGCAGGGCCTCGGTGAGTGCGCGGGAAAGGGCCGCCTCGTTGGGGCGCTTGGACAGCTGGGGCTGGCGCAGCTGGATCAGCAGGTCGACCAGGGCGCCGTACCGCTGCTCGCCGAGCCCGAAGAGGGCCTCGTCCACAGCTCTGCGGTAGGTCTTGGCCTGGTCGTACACCATGCCGTGGCCGGCGACGGCTTCGACGAGGCGGTCCCTGGTCAGGGCTGTGCCGGTGGCGTCGACCAGGCTGAGGAACCCCTCCACGGGTGCACCGGTTCCGTGCTGGACGCGCCGGTCGGTGACCGCGTACCAGTGCCGGGCGATCCCGCGTCCGCTCACCGCTTTCAGTCCGCACAGCAGGGTTCGGAAGTGGCTCTCCCCGGTGCTCGCGTCGAGTCTGCCGAACTCGATCCAGGTGTAGCCGAGGCGCTCGGTGTGCGGGTGTTCACCGCCGAGGAGGAGGTTCCATTCCATCCGCTTTCCGGGGTCACCGTCCGGTTCCACCCGTCGCGGGCTCAGGTCGCCGTCGAGCAGGAAGGGCAGGGTGAGCGCGAGCACCTTGGACTTGCCGGTGCCGTTGTTACCGCGCAGCAGCAGTCGTCCGTCACGGAAGTGGAATTCCTCCACGTCGTAGTGGAAGAGGTCGACGAGCCCGATCCGCAGGGGCTGCCAGCGGGTACGGAGGGGCTCGGGAAGCGGGTTGGTCACGCCTGACCGGCCTTTCGCTGTGCCGGCATGCGTGTGCTGCCGGGTGTGCCTGGTTCGAGTACGACGGGTTCGCCGACCGCGTAGCGGGCGAGCGCGGGGCGGGGTTCGGCCCCGTCGGCGGTCCGGGAGACCAGGCCGAGGGCGGCGAGCCGGGCGACGGCCTGCTCGACGAGCTCGGCCTCCGCGCCCGGCTCCCGCGCGGCCTTCGACCAGAACGTGCCGTGCACGAGGGCGAGTTCCCGCACCCGCTGGGTGAGCTGGTGGGTGGTGACCGGCCGGTCCGCCCGCGCCAGGTACTCGGCGAGCAGCAGGGTGATGTGGCCGTGGGTGCCCTGCTCGGGCATCCGTACGTCGGTGAGGTCGTCCTCGGGGTCGACCATGGCGATGCCTTCGGCCCGGATCTCTGGTACCAGGCCGGTCAGTTCGGCCACCCGGGCCGTGAGGAACCCCCGCTGCCTGGTGAGATAGCTGAGTTCGGTGTCGCTCAGCTCGTCGTAGTAGAGCACCGGGTCGTCCAGAAGTCTGCGGGTGAGTGCGTGCCGCATCGCGCGGAAGCGGAGCTCCTCGCTGTCGAGGGCGGTTTCGGCGACGAGCTGCGCCATTCGGTCGGCGGTGGCCTCTGCCTGCACGGTGGAGGGCCCACGACGGGTCGCGAGCAGCCCCGCCAGTACCCGGCGTTCGACGTCGTAGAGCACGTCGCCCGCCCCGTTCACGTACGCGTCCTCGTCTCCGGCGACCCGGCGCAGCACGCCGAGGTCGAGCAGGAGCCGTACGACGGCCGCGAGGTCGAGGCGCTCGTCCCGGCGGTCGAGGGTGAAGTGGATGCCCGCCGCGACCAGCCCGGGATCGGTGGCGTCGAGGACGACCTGGTCGGCGAGACGGCCGAGAGCGATCTGGGACTCGCCGCGCTCCAGGGCTGCCAGGGCCAGACAGAGCAGGACGTAGCGGCGACGGGTGAAGGGGGCTGCGGCGCGGGTCACCTCGCGTGCGGGGTGTGTGGAGTCGTGGAGCACGCCGGGGATCTTGCGCAGCCGGGCGGTTTCGGCGTCCACGTGGAGCGGCCAGCCGGTGTTGCGGTCGAACCACTCGCGGAGTTCGGAGGCGTGCCGTCGCACGAGCCGGAACTCATCCGCGTGCTTGCCATGGGCCAGGAGCAGTGGCTGTTTCAGCAGGGCGCGGGCGGCCTTGCGGAGCTCGGCGGCGCGCTGCCCGTCGAGCACTTCGGCCGGTGGCGTGGTCATCGTGCGCTTCCTCCGTACACCGGCCCGTCGCCGTCGGTCAGGTCGATGATTTCGATGAGGTGGTCAGGCCCGCGGAACGTTCCCGACGGCGTACGGATCTCCGCCGCCGGTCCCTCGGCCAGAGCGCTGAGCCTGATCTCCATGGAGCCGTCGTTGCTGGTGGCCACGGTCTGCCGCATACCGGGCCGCCAGGTGGCCATTGCGTCACCGAGCAGTTGGAGGAAGAGCCCGAAGGACACCGGGTCGAGCTCACCGAGTTCGGACAGCCTGACCGCGCCGTCGGTGACGAGGTGGTCCCGGGCGGCGGCGATCTCGGCCACCTGTTTGGCCGCCACCTCGGCGAGGTGGCGACGTCGCTCCTGGCGGTCCTCGACCTTGCGGGGCTTGCCGCGACGCTCGTAACTTCCGGTGCGGCGCAGCTGGGGGCTGATCCGCAGCGGCTCCGCGGCGGACCAGGCAGTGGCTGCGGGCACCGGTGCGGCCAGGCGGGCGGCCAGCGTGTCCGCGTCGGCCGTGAGGTGCCGGGCGGGGTGGAGCCCGAAGGCCGCCCGCCACAGCTGGTGCCGCGAGGCGTCGTCGGGGGCCTCGGCGAACCAGCGGGCGAGTGTGCGGAAGTCGGCGGAACGGTCCGACCGGCCGGCTCGGCGTTCCCCCAGCACACGGACGACGGCCAGCATCTGCGGAATCGCGCCCAGCGCACGGCCACGCAGCAGTCTGGCCTGCGACTCGCGGCCGTTGCGGCTGAGGAACCACACCGCGAGCCCGTCCCAGCGTCCGGCCCAGTGAGCGTATGCCTGCTGTGCGGCGGGCTCCGCGTCCTCGGGTGCGGCGTCGGCCGCCTCCCGACCGGCGGCGGCCCTGAGCAGGACCTCGATCCTGCCCGAGTCCTCCAGCTCCAGGATGAGCTGGGCGATGCGCCCGCCCAGGGTGATCAGGTCCTGGATGAAGCGCTCCAGGTACTGGATGAGGCGGTCCTTGTACGCGAGGAAGACCGCTTCCTCCACCTCGTGCAGGTCGATGGTGCGCTGCAACGAGCTCATGAACGCGCGCGCGTTGTCGGCGAGCGCGGCGAACCGGCTCGCCAGCGCGTCGAACGCGAGGTACGTCTTGCCGGGGTCCGGCTGCTCGTCGGCGGTGAGCACGAGAAGGGCTCGCAGCTGCGTGACGATGTCGTGCAGAGCGATGGCCTGGAGGGCGCCCCGCCGCCCGAGCGCCTCGTCATAGGCGGCAAGGGCTTCCTCGGCCGCCTCCCCGGCCCGGGTCAGCTGGTAGATGAAGCGTTTGCGGTAGAAGTCCTCGACGGCGCTGACCCGTCCGGTGTCGGGGTCGGCCCGCAGGTTCCCCCACTCGACCAGCTTGTCCAGTGCCTTGACGACCCCGTCGAGCTCAGCCGGCCGCACCTCCCCGGGCAGTGCGGCGTACACGTCCTCGGGGCGCAGATGCACGGCGAAGTGTTCCTTGGCCATGACGAACGCCCGCATCACCTGACGGTAGAGGGCGGTGTTCTGCACGGTGAGGTGGGCGAAGGGGCTGAACCCGTCCGGCCCGGAGCCTGGAGCGGTGGTGCTGGTCATCGCCCGCCATTGTGCCGTGGCGGCGGTGCTCCCGGACAGGAACCAGAGCAGTTGTCTGGTTAGTGCCACTATGTGGTGAGCCGACGGTCTTTGAATGGTGACTCCCGGCCATCGGCGACCCTTCTCGCTGTCGCTGACCTGGTGTGGCCATGGCTGTTCCGGTCCGCCTTCAACGGCGCCCGCGCGATCGTCCGAAGCCGTGTGACCGCGGACGGCGCCGAGGCGGCGGGCCTGGTGGTCTTCGCCGACGAGCCGACCGGCGCGCTCGACCGGGTCACCGGCCACGAGAGCCTCACCCTGCTGTGCGCCGGGGTGGACGGAGAGGGCCAGACCTGCGTCAGTGACCCACGAAGCGGTCGCGGCCGGTACGCGGACCGGGTGCGCTGCTCACCGAAAGCTCGGCAGTGGACGAGCTCGACCGGACTGCTGCTGCCGGAGGCGGCGCACGGCTGAGCCGGGCGAGTGAGTCATTGGCCAATTCCCTCGCTTCGCCCCCTTCCGGCGCAACGGCCGGATCCACCGGCCCCTCCGGCACGATCGGGCCGTCGTTGACCTCCCGCCGGAACGGGAGCAGATCCGCCGGCTCCGCGGTCAGCGCTTGGCTATCGAGGAGATGATGCGGGGATGGCGTTGTCGATGAGGACGGCGGCAATGGCGGCGGCGGTCGGGAAGGAGTCGCTGTTCAGGACTCGGGTGCGGGCCGAGGCGCCGTCGATGAGCAGCGCCAGTTGTTCGCCGAGTTGTTCGGGGTCGGCGGCGCCTGCTTCGCGGGCGGTTTCGGTGAGCCGCGCGGCGATGGCGGCCTTGTAGTCGCGTGCGTACTGCGATGCGGGGTGTTGGGGGTCGTGGAGTTCGACGGCCGCCGCGATGTAGGGGCACAGGGGCGTGGACGCGGGTATCTCGAAGGCGGCGAGGAGTCGTTCGCGGGGCGTGAGATCGGTGCGGTCGAACACTCCGGGCATGACTTCGGGATCGAATCGGCGCAGGTATTCGGCGACGAGTTCGTCCTTGCTGGTGAAGTGCTGATAGGCCGTGCGCTTGGACACCTGGGCCACGGCGCAGAGCTGGTCCATGCCGGTGCGGTTGATGCCCTGATCGCGGAACAGCTGCTGTGACGCGCCGAGGATGCGCTCGCGTGCACCCCTGCCGCGGCGCCGGCCCAGAGGGCCCTTCTCCAACTCCGTCATGCCTCCACCCTAGACCGTTCGGTACAGATCGGTCTACATAGCCCGCGCCGGGTCGGCCGTCCGCCGCCATGAGCAAACAGCGCAGCGTACGTGCGCCTGAACCGTGCACCCACCGCGATGGCGGACAGTTCCGCAAGGCGAGAGCGGCCCAGATGACCGTCGGCGCCCCAGGCGTGGCGCACCGCTCGCCCCACGACAGCTTCGGTACCGATCGGTATACG
This sequence comes from Streptomyces sp. NPDC050422, assembly GCF_044458665.1. Lineage (NCBI taxonomy): Bacteria > Bacillati > Actinomycetota > Actinomycetes > Kitasatosporales > Streptomycetaceae > Streptomyces > Streptomyces sp. NPDC050422. The sequence goes on along the minus strand of NZ_JBITIE010000001.1, from coordinate 139,724 downwards.
TAGCTTGCGCCCCGACCGGCCGCCGAGTACGTTAAATACACAACTTGGTGTACCTAAGAATCGGACCGTTCCGGACACCCATCAATTCAACGGAGTGATCGTGGGAAAGCTCGAAGGCAAGGTCGCGGTGATCACCGGCGGATCCACCGGCATGGCACTGGCCGGCGCCAAACTGTTCGTAGAGGAAGGAGCGCACGTCTTCATCCAGGCCCGGCGGCAGGAAGCACTGGACGAGGCCGTCCAACTGATCGGCCGCAACGTCACCGCCGTCCAGGGTGACGCGGCCGACCTCGACGACCTGGACCGCCTGTACGACACCGTCAAGCGGGAAAAGGGCTCGATCGACGTGCTGTGGGCCAGCGCCGGGATGGGCGAACCTGCCGTCCTCGGCGAGATCACCGAGGAACAGTTCCACCGCGCATTCTCGCTGAACGCGCGCGGCACCCTGTTCACCGTGCAGAAGGCACTGCCGCTGATCAACGACAACGGCTCGATCCTCATGACCGGATCCAACGCCTCCCTCGGTGCCTTCCCCGGCTGGAGCCTCTACGCGGGAAGCAAAGCCGTCCAGCAGGCCTGGGCCCGCGTCTGGCTCAACGAACTGCGCGACCGCAGGATCCGGGTCAACGTCCTGACCCCCGGCCAGGTCTCCACCGCCAAACAGGAAGAACTGTTCGACGAGGCGACCAAGGCCGCATTCGAGTCCCTCATCCCCCGCGGCAAGATGGGCCGCCCCGAGGAAATCGCCGCCGTCGCCCTGTTTCTCGCCTCCGACGACTCCAGCTACGTCAACGGCCTGGAACTGGTCGCCGACGGCGGCACCACCGCCATCTGACCAGGTTCACGCAGTCCGGCCCACCGGCGCAGGACAAGCCGGAGGTGCGAGACAGAGCGACACCACAAGTACAGGAAGAGAGCACACATCATGAGCAGCATCACTCTCATCGGTACGGGGAACATGGCCCGGACCATCGCCACGCTCGCGGTGGCGGGCGGCAATACCGTCGAGGTCATGGGCCGTGATCAGTCCAAGGCCGATGCCCTGGCCAAGGCCCTGGGCGGCGGCGCGACGACAGGCAAGTGGGGCGGCGTCCCGGCCGGGGACCTCGTCATCACGGCCCTGTTGTACGACAGCGTCGTCCCGGTCGTCACCGCGTACGGAGACGCTCTGGAAGGCAAGGTCATCGTCGACATCAGCAACCCCTTCAACTCCACGTTCGACGGACTGGCCCACAGCGAGGAGACCTCGATCGCGCAGGAAGTCGCCAAGGTGGCCCCGGCCGGCACCGCCGTGGTGAAGGCGTTCAACACCATCTTCCGTAACGTCCTGGAGAAGGGCAGCCCCAACGTCTTCATGGCCGGCGACGATGCGCAGGCCAAGGCGGGCGTGGCGGCATTCATCGAGAGCCTCGGGCTGCGCCCACTGGACGTCGGCGCCCTGAATATGGCGCACTGGCTGGAAGGAATGGGCCTGGTCACAGTGGCCCTCGCCGGCAACGGGGTCGGCCACTGGGACTTCGCCCTCGGCGTCAAGGAATTCGCCGGCTGAGCCCCGGGGCCGAGCAGTCGGCGAGGAGTTCGGCGCCGTCGTGGTCTCCGTCGACTACCGGCTCGCGCCCGAGGCCACCGGCACCGTCCCGGTCGACGACTGCTACCGGGGACTGCTCTGGATCGCCGCCCACACCGCCGAGTTGGGCATCGATCCCGACCGGATCATCGTCGCGGGTGCCAGCGCGGGCGGCGGCCTCGCCGCCGGCGTCACCCTGCTGGCCCGAGACCTCGGCACCCCGGCGATCGCCGCCCAGGTCCTGATCGGCCCCATGCTTGACCACCGCAACACCACCGCATCCAGCCTCCAGTACTCGAACGCGCCCGGTGTCCGGACCCGCGAGATGAACGGATTCGGATGGCGCTGCCTCCTCGGCGACCTCACCGATGACGAGGTACCCGCATATGTCTCACCCGCCCTGGCCGACGATCTCGCGGGCCTGCCGACCACCTACATCGACACCGGCTCCGCCGAGGTCTTCCGCGACGAGGACACGGACTACGCCACTCGCATCCGGGCTGCCGGCGGCCAGGCCGAACTCCACGTCCGGGCAGGCGGCTTCCACGGATTCGATGCCCTGTATCCGCAGGCACACATCTCGGCCGCGGCCCGGCGAACCCGAACCGAATGGCTCGCCCGAGTCCTGCGGGGTCAATAACGGATTCGGGATGGTCCGAGAGACCGGGCCGGCCACCGCCTCCCCTTTCAGGGCAACCGCGTCAAGACGAACCCGGACGAACCCGGAATGCACCTGCCTCGGAATCAGTCGAGCAGCGCCGTTGCTTCGACCTCGACGAGCACATCGGACTCGAAGAGGACATCGACCCCGATCAGGGACGCCGGCGGCATAGGAAGCCGGAGCCCGATCTCATCGGCAACGGATTCCACGCCGGTCATGAAGTCACCGATCTTCTCCGGGCTCCACCGGGTTACATAGAACGTCAGGCGCAGCACGTCCGCGAATGACGCGCCCGCGGCCGCCAGCCCGACGGACGTGTTGCGCAGCGCCTGGGCGACCTGCCCGGCCAGATCGCCGGGAGCGACCGGAGTCCCGTCGGCCTGGCGTGCGATCTGCCCGCTGACGTGGACGTGCTTCGTCCCTGTGCCCACAGCGACGTGGTGGTACGGGGCCGGCTGGAGCATGCCTTCCGGCGTGAAGTGCTGAACAGTCATGGCTGCTTCTCCTCAACTAGGTATCCGTAAGCTACCTAGTAGAAAAAGGACACTTCAACGAGACCAGGTTTCGCCATGGATACCGACGACGAACTCCGCATCGACGCCCCGCACCGCGAACTGCTCGACCAGGTCCTCGACAAATGGTCGCTCAGCGTCCTCAACGAGCTCTGCGAGCGCCCGTGCCGCTTCAACGAACTACGCCGGGCCATCCCCCAGGTCACGCAGAAGTCGCTGACCGCGACACTTCGGCGACTCGAACGAAACGGTGTGATCGAGCGCGAGGTCCTCTCCACCCGCCCAGTGGCGGTCAGGTACCGGATCACGCCACTCGGCAAGTCTCTTCGGCCTCCCATCGACGTGCTGCTGGCGTGGGCTTCGGCGAACCTGCCCGCCATCGCACGCGCACGCGCAGCCTTCGACGCAACGGAAGACGGAGCAGGACTCTGACTCCGGGGCGCCGGCGGAGTAGATCCAGGCCACCCTCCGCCCCGCCCCGCTTCCACCATCCGCGCCTTGCCGTCGTTCGGGACTCCCTCAGCGGCCTCTGCCGGCCGCCTGGACCAGGGCAGCGGGAGATGCCCGCCCAGTGCTCGTGTCCCGCCGATTCGCGAGCAGGCAGGCGGGCAGTTGCTCTCGTATGCGAGGGGCTGAGCGCGCCTGCTGTCCTGAAAGGGCGCAAGGTGGAACTGGTGAGAGATTCGCCGCGCGGTGCCCACGGTCAGGGGTGGAGCGTGCGTATGGGAACGTTTGGGAGGTGACGATGCCGAGAGACTCGTCCGGGCTGACTAAGTTGCTCGCCGCAGCGGAGGACGCAGCGCCGGGGGCGTCTCTCGCTGTGGTGGCACGCAATCTGCGCGACCGGTTCTACGCGCGGGCGGTGTCGTTCCTGTTCGTCGATGTCGTCGGCCAGCAGGTGGTACGGGTCAGCGACGAGACCGCTTCGCAGTCCGACCGCCACGCCGGTCGTATCCAACTGGCCGGCAGCGTGTACGACCGAGTGCTGCAGGCCCAGGAACTGGTGCAGGTCCCTGACACCGGTCACCGAAAGCGGGTACTTGCCCCGGTGAGTAATCGCGGCGACACCATCGGGGTGCTGGAGCTGTCCCTGCCGCACGTCAGCGAGGAGATCCTGGAAGAGGTCCGCGAGGCCGCTCACGCGCTGGCGTACATCATCGTCACCGACCGCCGCTTCACCGACCTCTACCGCTTGGGCCAGCGCGCCACCCCGCTCAGCCTGGCCGCCGAAATCCAGCGACAGCTCCTGCCCGACGCACCATCCTGCGAAGCCGCACAGTTCACGCTCGCCGCGTCCCTCGTACCCGCCGAATCCGCCGCCGGGGACACCTACGACTACACCCTCGACCACGACACCCTGCACCTGTCGATCACCGACGCCATGGGCCACGACGTCAACGCAGCACTCATGGCCACCCTCCTGGTCAACGCCTCACGCGGCGCCCGCCGAGACGGCGCCGACCTGGCAGAGCAGGCCCGCCGGATCGACCAGGCCCTCCTCCGGCACGGCAACCACACTCTCGCCACCGGCCAGCTCCTGCGCGTCGCCCTGGACGGAACCGGCGCACAGCTCGTCAATGCCGGACACCCCCCACCCCTGCTCCTGCGCGGCGGCGCAGTGAAAGAGGTGCGCCTGGACGTCGACCTGCTCTTCGGCGCACCCGGCGGCACCACCTACCGCATCCAGGACCTCGACCTGCACCCCGGCGACCGTCTCCTGCTCTACACCGACGGCATGCAGGAGCGACAGGCCGACTCCGTCGATCTGTCCCGCCTGATCCTTGACACCGCCTGCGAACACCCCCGCGAGGTCGTGCGCGTCCTGGCAACAGCGGTCACCGACGCCTTCGACGGCCGCCTGGCCGACGACGCCACCGTGCTGTGCCTCGACTGGCACGGCCCCCACCACGACGACCGCCACGCCCACCCGGAACCGACCGGACAGGCTCTGCCACATGCCGCGCAGGAGAAGAAGGGCGGCGTATGGCAGTGAATATGCGAGCAAGCCCTTGAGGTCGAGCCCGCCGGCATGGGCGAGAGGCGAGCTGCCCCATCCCAGCACAGCGCCGACTCCGTTCCGACTTGCTCCGACGCTTCATCGGGTGTACCCCAAAGCCCCCTCGCCCCGTACCTCTTTCGGTATCTGCTCCTGTCGTCGAGAGGCGGTAACGCCCTCCCCAGGCCGCAGCACGTAGCGCACCCAGGATTCCGTCCGGCAGCCTGCAGAGCTGCATCGAGACGGCCGACGCACGTCGAGCGTCATGGCCAGACCGCCCGATGGGCGAAGTGGTCAGCTGTCGGGTTTCTTCGAGCGACCAGGGGCTGCGGCCCGGGTGGGGCGAGCGCTGGCCTCGATCTGCAGCGCGCACACGGCATTCGTCACGAGCTCGCGCGCGTATGCGGCGTCCAGCCGGCCCGGGCGGAAGAGGATGCGGTACATGATCGGCGCCACGACACGGTCGATCAGCAGTTCCCTCTCGGGCACCGGCTCCCCCCGCTGCACCGCACGGGCCAACACAGCGTCGATCTGCTCTGCGGCATACGCCGAACACCGACCGGCATTGGTGCCGTCCGGGTCGCCGAGCAGGGCGTCCCGGATGTAGGCGCGCGCGGGCGTCGAGGCCATCTCGTCGAGGAACTGTTCCGCCTACGCGTCGAGATCGGCCCGCAGGCTTCCGAGAGCGGCCGGATCCGTTTCCGGGCGCAGTCGTTCGACGGCCATGTCGGACAGGAGTTCCTGCAGGTCGCCCCAGCGACGGTAGATCGTGAAGGGGGTCACGCCCGCCCGAGTGGCCACCATCGGGACCGTGAGCGCGTCGCGGCCCACCTCCCCTACGAGTGCACCTACCGCCGCATGGACGGACTGCTGTACGCGTGCGCTGCGCCCGCCGGGGCGGGCCATGGGCGGGAATGCGGTCACCTGCCCTGAGTCGCAGCTCGCGTCGCTGTCCGTAGCCCGCTCTCGAATCGGCCATCTTGTGCCCTGGGAACGCTTACTGGTCGGATGGCACTCGCCCTGCCCTGTATCGCCGCGTCAGCCCGCTACAAGGCGAGATGCGCCGCAGAGCTGCAAGAACCCAGGTGCCACACGACTGAGCGGCATGGTGCGCGCTCCGCCACTGTGGGCCTCCACCTCGCAGGCACACCCTCCTCACTGGCATGAACATGCATTTTTCACCAACGGGACAACGACGTGGCGGACTTGACAGAGCCTCATGATCGTCTGGTGATACGCTCGCGTGCACATGCCACGTGAGCTTTCGCCTTGGCATGGCTACAGCCAGGGGGGCTCTCCGGGCGGTGACGTCTGCCCACAGCCGAGGGTCCGCTTGGACAGATTTCTAGAGCTGGACTACAGCCGCTCAATAGAGAGTCACATGACGAATTTTTGGCAGGATCCGACAGTCTGGGCGCTTGCCGTCGGCGTCGCTGTCGCCGCCACGGTAATCACTCGCCAGCGAAAAACGATCAAGGCGCTACGTCGTCAAAAGCTGGGCCTTCAGGGTGAGCTGACCGCATCGCAGGGCAGGGCCGCCGACCTCGAGTCCACCGTCACCGAGCTGCGCAGCGGCTACGACGAGGTGGTCCGCCAGGCTAAGGAAGAGGCGGAGGAGGCCACGAACACCGTACTGAAGTCGGCCATGCGGACCCTTCAAGGCCTCGCCGCGGAGCAGCAGCGGGCCATCTCCGGGCTGCAGAAGAAGTACGGCGACTCGGCCCTGTTGCGGGACATGCTGGACATCGACCACATGAACTCGCAATTCAACCGGCGTGCACAGTCCATTGCTGTGCTGTGCGGCGGGTGGCTTGGCCGGCAGCGGGAGGCTGCGTCGGTCTATGACGTGATCCGCGGAGCGCAGGGCCGTATCCGGCACTACCAGCGCATCGAAATCGCCTCACGGGTCGATTTCGCGGTGACCAGCCGTGCCGTCGAACCGATCGCGCTGACGGTGGCCGAGCTGCTCGACAACGCGACCAGCTATTCCGAGCCGTCCACCATGGTCGAGGTCGAGGTGCGGACGGTGCCCCGGGGCATCTGCATCGTGATCGACGACGCCGGTGTCGGCATGAGCGAGGAAGAACGGACAAACGCCACCGCTCTGCTCTCCAGCGGGTCTGCGGTGAGCGTTTCGGAGCTCGGCAACCCTCCCGCGTTCGGTTTCGCGGTGATCGGTGCCCTGTGTGCGCGGTTCGGGTTCACGGTCGCCATCGACAGCACCTCTCCCTACGGCGGCGTCCGCGCAGTGGTGATGGTGCCGAAGGAGTTGTTGACCGAGATGCCCGAGCCCAAGACGCCCACTACCACGCAAGAAGTCAATGCCGCTGCCGCGAGCCGCGGTTCGGCTCCTGCGGCGACAGAGGGCGGGCTGCCCCGGCGACGGAACAAGCGCGGCATGGCGCTCGTGCCGGACGGCGGCCGCAGGTCTGATGAAGCGCCGCCGGCCCGGTCAGCAGAGGCACGGGTGGCGGCCATGGGTGCGTTTCAGCGCGGCACTCTCAGCGGCCGAGGTGCGGGGGTACCGGCCGCCGAAGGTGATAGCACTGCCGATTCACACGAAGGATTCGATGCCCCGTGAGCGACGAACTGTCCTGGATGCTTGAGGACGCGCTGCAGATTCCGCATGCTCTCCACGCGGTCCTGATTTCTGGCGACGGCCTCCAGATGTCCCGTACTGCGGAGATTGACAGGGGCGATGCCGACAAGGTGGCCGCCGCCGTCTCCGGCCTGCAGTCACTCAGCCGGGCTGTCAGCTTCTTCTGCGGTGAGCACGGAGCGAACTGGCGCCAGACCCTCATCGAGTTCGACGGGGGCTGGGTGTTCCTGAACGCTGCGGGCGGCGGCAGCTACCTTGCCGTGGCCGCGTCGGCCGAGGTCGACATGCAGGACATCACGTACCGGATGCAGCAGCTGGTCAGCCGGCTGGGCAAGGCGATGTCGACCGGCCCTCGCGGCGACACGGTCACCTCATGACGGAACCCGGCCGTCCCGAGCCCGAGTTCGTGTCCGAGGCCGGAGAATTAGTCCGCCCCTACGTCATCACCCGTGGCCGTGACCTGCCTGATGAGGGCGAGTTCGCCCTCATCACTCTCGTTACGACGGCCAACGACAAGCAGCAACGCCCCCAGCGGCTCTCGCCCGAGGAGCAGCAGATCCTGGAGATGTGCCTTATTGGCTACCTCTCGGTCGCTGAGATATCCGCGCACTCCCAGCTGCCGCTCGGGGTGGTCAGGGTGCTGCTCAGTTCCCTCGCCGAGGGGGGCTATCTCGTGACCCGGGCGCCGGTGCCCTCGGCCCGTCCCACCAACAAGGCCTTGCTCAAGGAGGTGCTCGATGGCCTCAAGGCTCTCCCTGTCTGAGGATGCCTACGTGCCCAGCGGCGCTCAGCAGACTGCAGTGAAAATCCTGGTCGTCGGGCATTTCGCCGTCGGCAAGACCACCCTGATCGGCTCACTTTCAGAGATCACGCCGTTGTCCACCGAGGAGCGGATGACGACGCTCTCGGAGCGCGTCGACGACCTCAAAGGGGTTCAGGGGAAGACCACCACCACCGTCGCCCTGGACTTTGGCCGGCTGACGCTGAGCGAGCGCATCGTTCTGTATCTGTTCGGCTCCCCCGGACAGCAGCGCTTCGTGAGTCTGTGGGACGACACGGCCCGCGGAGCACTGGGCGCCCTGGTCCTGGTGGACCCCGAGCGCCTGGCCGACTCCTTCGACATCATGGATCTGGTCGAGAGCTACGGCCTCGATTTCGCCGTGGCCATCAATCACTTCGACGGCAGTACGGTCCACACCCCGGAGGAAGTCCGGGAGGCGCTCGACCTGCTGCCCGACACCCCCGTCGTCACCGTCGACGCACGCGACGAGAAGTCGTCCGTCGACGCCCTGATCACCTTGGTCCGCTATCTGCACGAGCGCGCCGACCTGGAGCACGCATGACAACCCCCTCTGTACCTCCGCCCGGCTGCCCCGCACACGGCAGCGGGCAGCGCATACCCCTGGACAGCGCGGAGTTCGCTGCCAATCCGCACGCGTACTACCGCTACATGCGCGAGCTCGGCCCCACCGCTCCGGTCACCATCGCCCCCGGCGTGGAGGCGACGCTGGTGACCGATTACAACGCGGCTCTGGAACTGCTGCAGGATTCGACGACCTTTCGCAAGGACTCACGCCGCTGGCGTGCACTGTCTGAGGGCTGCATCCGCCCCGACAGCCCGGTCCTGCCGCTGCTGGGCTACCGGCCGAACGCGATGTTCACCGACGGCGCCGAGCATGTGCGGCTGCGGCAGGCCATCACCGACTCCTTCGCCCGCGTCAGCAACAAGCGGCTCAGCCGGATCGTCAGCCAGGCAGCCCAGTACCTGATCAACCAGTTCAGCGCCCGCGGCAGCGCCGACCTGCTCCGCGACTACGCCCAGCAGCTCCCGCTGTACGTGTTCAACGAGCTGTTCGGCTGCCCGGCAGAGATCGGCGACCGGGTGCTGTTCGGCATCTCCGGCATGTTCGACGGAGTCAACGCCGAGGCAGCCAGCCAGGTCCTGCTCGGAGCGGTCAGCGAGCTGGTGGCGCTCAAGCGCGCCCAGCCCAGGGAGGACGTCACGTCCTACCTGATGCAGCATCCGGCGCAGCTGAACGACGAGGAACTGGCGCACACGCTGGTGTTGCTCCTCGGTGCGGGCGGCGAGCCGGAGGGCAACCTGATCGGCAACGCCTTCTACACGATGCTGACCAACGAGGAGTTCGCGCGCCTGGGGCAGTTCGACAAGGCTGTGGACGACACTCTGTGGCGCAATGCGCCAATGTCCAACTATGCGCCCCATTACCCGGTGGTCGACACGGACGTGGCCGGCGACAAGGTGCGCGCCGGTGACCTGGTGCTGGTGTCCTTCGGCGCCGCCAACACGGCGCTCGCGGACCGCGGTGCCGACACCCGCGGTCACCTCGCCTGGAGCGCGGGCCCGCACGCCTGCCCGTCGAAGGAGCCGGCCAGGCTGATCGCCCTGACGGGCCTGGAGACGCTGTTCAACACCCTGCCCGACGTTGAACTCGCCGTCCCCGCGGACAGCCTCGCCTGGCGGCCCGGCCCCTTCAACCGGGCCCTGGCCTCCCTGCCCGTCCGGTTCAGCGCAGTCACCCCACGCGCCGCGGCCGCACCGGAGCCGACGGCCGTGCCCCGCTACCAGGCACCCCCCGTCGCGGCCGCACCCGCGCCCGCGGCGCCGCAGCCCACCGGCAAAGCGGGGCGCTGGAGCAGCTTCATGAACTGGCTGACGGGCCAGTAGCCCACACCCTGTGATGCATGTGACACAGGCAGTTGACGCAGCCTGCATGAAAGATCAACTTCCTGGGTAGGACGGCGCGGAGTGTCTGGAGTGACACAAGATGAAGGAGAGCCAGTGGACCTCGCAAGCATCTCCGCGCCCCCATCCGCAAGCGCCCGACCGGGCCCACGGCGCACCACCCCCAGCAGACGGAACCCGTGCGGGGGCGGCGACCCCGACCGGACGCAGGACCGAATACCCGCTGCTCCCGGCAGCAGATACTCCCTCGTCCCCTCCCTTGTCGGCGGAGCACGTCCCCGTACTCCCTCACCGTCCAGACGCGTTACGCGCCACGACGTGCGAGGCACACGATGACCTCCCGCCCGGGCCCCGGCATACCGGTAACCAGCCCCGGTGAGACGACGCTCGGCGACCACGTACTCGGTCAACTGCGGCGCCTGGGCGCCACGGTGGGCCTGAGCGAGGCGGACACCGAGCTGTACGGACAGGTCCTGACCGACTCCCTCGCAGGCGCCGCCCACCGGCCGCTGTCCCTGCCGCCGGCCTCGCCCACCTTCCTCTCCGATGACCACACCCCCGTCGAGTTCTCCCTCGCCGGCGCTGCGGACGCCACCCCGGCCCTGCGCGTGCTCGTGGATCCCGGGTGGGCCCACAGCGACATGGTCGACAGCGGCCGCGCCGGGCTTGCGGCCATCCGCGCAATGGGCGCCCGCTGGGGCTTCGCCACCGACCAGCTCGACGCCCTCGCCGACCTGTTCTTCCCCGCTGCGGCCCAGGGCCCCCTGGCCCTGTGGTATGCGCTCGATCTGCGCGCCGGAGGGGTCCCAGGGGTCAAGGTCTACCTGAACCCCTCCGCCTCCGGCCCGGAGAACGCGGCCCGCACCGTGCGCGAGGCACTGCGGCGGCTCGGCTACGACCAGGCCTTCGAGCAACTGCCCCCGGCAGCCGGCTATCCGTTCCTCGCCCTGGACCTGGGCGCCTGGACGTCCCCCCGCGTCAAGGTCTACGTGAGACACCCGCGTATGTCAGCCGATGACGCCTGCGCGCTCAGCCGTACCTCCGGAGCCACAGCGGCCGACATCCGCCACTTCTTCCACGCGGCCGCGGGCTCCCTCGCGCCGTCCGGGCGCGGCGGAAACGACACCCTGCGGCTGGTGCGGCGGCCGGCGCTCACCTGCCACTCCTTCACCGAAGGCGACAGCAACCCGAGCGGCTTCACGCTCCACATTCCCGTTCGCGACTACGTGCGCGACGACGAGGAGACCCTCGCTCGCGCCACAGCCCTGCTGACCCGGGCCGGCCTGGACCCCACCGTCCTGAACCGAAGCCTGGATGCGCTCACACAGCGGACCCTCGCCGACGGCGTGGGGCTGATCGCCTACCTGGCCCTCGTGTACGAGCGCAACCGGCCGCCCCGGCTCACCGCCTACCTGAGTTCCGAGGCCTACCGCGTCCGGCCACCGCAGGAGCAGTACCCGCGGGGTACCTCGATGCCTGCGCAACGCTCCCAGAGCGTCCTGGACCTCGGTCACCAGTCCATCGGCCACATCAACCCGCACACCGCACAGAAGGAAGTCACGTGGAGCCCTACCGCATCAAGGTCGTAGAACCTCTTGCTTTCACCACCCGGGAGGAGCGCGAGGCCGCACTGAAGCGGGTCGCCTACAACCCCTTCGAGCTGCGGGCCGACGAAGTCACCATCGACCTGTTGAGCGACTCCGGGACCGGTGCCATCTCCGCAGACCAGCTCGCCGCCGGAATGCAGGGCGACGAGTCCTACGCCGGCAGCCGCTCCTTCTACCGGTGGCACGAGGTCGTCTCCGAACTCACCGGCTACCCCCACATCCTGCCGGCCCACCAGGGCCGCGCGGCCGAGCGCATCCTCTTCTCCTCGCTCCTGCGGCCTGGCACGAGTGTGCTGTCCAACACGCACTTCGACACCACCCGCGCCAACGTCGAACTGACCGGCTGCACGGCGTACGACCTGCCCTGCGCCGAGGCGAAGGACCTCGACAGCGACTTTCCGTTCAAGGGCAACATCGACCTGATCGCCCTCGAACAGGCCCTGGAGAACGCGGACCGGACGCCCGTTGCGGCCGTGCTGATGACCATCACCAACAACGGTGGCGGGGGCCAGCCGGTCAGCATGGAGAACCTGCACCGCACCGCCGAACTGTGCCGCCGTCACCACGTGCCGATGATCCTCGACGCGGCCCGGTTCGCGGAGAACGCCTGGCTGGTGACCCAGCGCGAGCCCGGCTACGCCGACCGCACCCCGCGCCAGGTCGCCGAGGAAGCCTTCCGCCTCGCCGACGGCTGCGTCATGAGCGCGAAGAAGGACGGGATCGTCCACATCGGCGGCTTCATCGGCCTGAAGGACGCCGAACTCGCCGAGCGGTGCGGCGGTCTGCTCATCGCCACCGAAGGATTCACCACCTACGGCGGTCTGTCCGGACGTGACCTCGAGATGATGGCCCGCGGCCTCCTCGAAGTGACCGAGCCGGCCTACCTCGCCGAGCGTGCCGACATAGCCGCCCATCTCGCCGCGCGCATCCGCGAGGCCGGCGTCGACATCGTGGAACCCGCCGGTCTGCACGCCCTCTACGTCAACGCCGGGCGCCTCCTGCCCCACATCCCCGCGCACCAGTACCCCGGCACCGCACTCGTCTGCGAGCTCTACCTGCGCGGAGGCATCCGCTCGGCAGAGCTGGGGTCGCTGTACCTCGGTGAAGAGGACGAGAACGGCAACCCTGTCAAGACGGCGCCCTACGAACTTGTACGGCTGGCTCTCCCCCGACGGGTCTACACCCGCAGCCACTACGACCACGTTGCCGCCACCCTGGCAGATATCGCGAAGAATCCTGAATCGGTCCATGGCTACCGGGTTACGGGCCAGTCCCCGATCCTCCGACACTTCAGCATCAAGCTGGAGCCCGTGAAGTCCGGCGACTGATCAGCACTCTTCGTTCGTTACGACACGAGCCCAGCCATCAAGATCCTGAAGCAGTGCAGAACTTCGGCTGTACCGGTCCAGCGACAGCGCGGCGGCCACGGGAAGGCCCCACCCTGGTGGCGAATTCGAGGGGTCGTTGCAACACGTGGTCGGTTGATCAGGCCGCGAGCAGTTTAGACAGGCGCTCGGCTGGGGTTTCCCAGCCGAGCGTTTTGCGTGGGCGGCTGTTGAGTTCGGCGGCGACGGTGTCGAGATGCTCGCGGCTGTGGGTGGCGAGGTTGGTGCCCTTGGGGAAGTGCTGGCGGAGCAGGCCGTTGGTGTTCTCGTTCGAGCCGCGTTGCCAGGGGCTGCCGGGGTTGCAGAAGTAGACCGGGATGTCAGTGGCGATGCTGAAGGCGTGGTGGGCGGCCATCTCGGAGCCCTGGTCCCAGGTGAGGGACCGTAGCAGGTGTGGCGGCAGGGATTTCACGGTGTCGGTCAGGGCGTCGCGGAGGCTTTCGGCGCTGTGGTCGCCGGGCAGGTGGACCAGCATCAGGTAGCGGGTGCTGCGTTCGACCAGGGTGCCGATCGCTGATCCGCTGTTCTTGCCGATGATGAGGTCTCCTTCCCAGTGGCCGGGGACGGCCCGGTCGTCGGCCTCTGCCGGACGGTCGCTGATCATGACCATCGGGGTCGTGAACCGGGGCTGGCGCTTGGCTGCCTGGCGGTGAGGGCGGCGACGGGCGCGGCCGGTCCGCAGGGCCTGGGTGAGCTCGCGTCGTAGTTCGCCGCGTCCTTGGACGTAGAGGGCCTGGTAGACCGTCTCGTGGGTCACGTGCATCTCCGGGCGGTCGGGGAACCGTGTGCGAAGAGCGTTGCAGATCTGCTCGGGGCTCCAGCGCAGGGTCAGGTGGTCCTGGATGAAGTCCCGCAGTTCGGGGTTCTGGCCGATCTTCCCCGTCTTGGGGCGGGGCCGGCGGGTACCGGCGCGGGCCTGGGCGGCGTGCGGCCGGTACTGGTCGTTGCCCAGGTGCCGGTTGCGGCGTATCTCGCGGCTGATGGTGGACGGGCTGCGGCCCAGCTCGGCGGCGATCGCGCGGACCGTGGCCTTCTCCCGCAGCCGGTCGGCTATGTGGATGCGATCGGCCTCACGCAGGTAGCGGGACGGGCCAGGGCTGGTGCGTCGCCCGCGGCCGTAAACCGGGGCCGCGCACCACGGAGGTGAACCTCGTCTCGTACGTCTCTCAACTCCGCCGGAAGCAGATCGGGCACGACACGATCCGGCTGTCGATCGCGGCCATCGTCGACATGAACGCCCGGGCCGGGCACGAGAAGTGGCCGCCCACCGCGAAGGCCCTGAAGATCTACGCCGACGCCCGGCACGAGCAGGCGGAGAGCGGCCGAAGCCCGCGGTCGGCTCCGCCCATCGACATGGATCGCCTCATCCAGATGGTCGACGGCTGCCCAGACACCCTGGGCGGGCTGCGCGACGAGGTCATCTGCTACCCGGGCTACTACTGCCGCGGGCGTCGCTCGGAGCTGGCCAAGTTCAGCATCGCCAGCGTGGAGTTCGTCAGCGACGAACTGGCGGTCGTACGGAAGTGGACGTCGAAGAACGACAAGACCGACGCCGGCCGCGAGTACGAAATCGACGAACCGAAAGCGGTGTCCGCGCTGCACCGGTGGATCACCGCTCTGCAGGAGCATGGCCAGCGCGCGCCGCACCTGCCGCTGCTGCGTCGGGTGGACCAGTGGGGCACCATCGGGCCGGTGAGCAAAAAGGCGTGGGGCATGACGCCGCACGCCGTCAACGAGGCGGTCAAGCACCTGGCGCGGCGCGTGAAGCTGGACGTGGCCGGCGACGTGACGTCGCACGGGCTGCGCGCCGGCGTCCCCACCGACCTCGGCCGGCTCGGGTACTCGGCCGGGGAAGATCAAGGAGATCACCAACGACTGGTCTTCCACCGAGCAGGTCGAGAAGTACCGGAAGATCGGTCGGCGACGCGCGGGCAAGAAGGCGAACGACCGGCGATCCAAAGCCATTACGGAGCTGCAGCAGCTGCGGCCGGAGGCCGATCCGGCCGGCTAACCGGGGCTCGGCCTTCGTTTCGCAGACGCGGCCCCGCGCACAGTCCTTCGATCGCAAGAAGAGAAAAAGGGCAGCACATTCACCGTGGCGCCCCCTCCACCTGTCCGAGAGCGGGAGGAGGTCCTCGCGCAGCCGCACGAACCACAGAGTCCGGTGCAGCGTGGCGCCCACCACTACCTCGGCGATCACCACGGTGGCGACGCGGCGGCGGCGGCCGCCCGGCAGGGTGCTCCCAGCACGCCAGCGACGGCCCGCCCCAGCGCAGGCCGCTGGGCAGCGGGGAGTTGGTTGGTCTCGGCCTCCGTCCCGTCCGCCAGGCCGACCGTGCCGTGCGTGCCGTGCGTGGGCCGGGCGGCCGGGCCCGCCTAGCACTTCCAGTCGTTTCTGCATTTCAGAAGCGGTGGACGCTGTCTACCACCGGCAGACGAAGAACCTACTGGCACTCTGCACAGGTGGCTGAGTGGGACCGCTCAGCACCACGAAATTTCCGGCACGTTGCCCCTCCCGCACAGTCAGGAGGCCGCCTGACCAGCGGTGCAATGCACCTGATGGCCCATCAGAACGAGCGGCAGGCGAGCGTCAAGACACCCCGCAGAGCGTCATTTCAGCGTCAAGATATCGCCCGTAACGCCCACAGCGCGCATAACGCACATCAACCAAACCCGCAGGTCAGGCACCCTTCGCGACCGGTTCAAGGATCGCGACGCACTCCACATGGTGCGTCATCGGAAACAGATCGAACGCCCGCAGCGTCCGCACCTTGTAGCCGCCCTCCGCGAAGTACGCCAGGTCCCGCGCCAGCGCCGCCGGGTCGCAGGCCACGTACGCGATCTTGCGTGCCCCGAGGGTCGAGAGGCGCTTGACGACCTGCTTGCCGGCTCCCGCGCGCGGCGGGTCCAGGACGATCAGGTCGCACTCGGTGATGCCCGTGCGGGGCAGGATCTGGTCGACCTTGCCGTGCTCGATGCGGACCCGCTCCAGGTCCTTGAGGTTGTGGCGGGCGTCCTCGACCGCGCGCTTGCCGGACTCGATGCCGAGCACCGCGCCCTTCTCGCCGATGCGCTGGCCGATGGCGCCGGCGAACAGGCCGACACCGCAGTAGAGGTCGAGCGCCATGTCGTTCTTGCGGGGCAGCAGGCCCTGCATCACAGCGCGGACGAGAGTGTCCGCGGCCTGCGGGTGGACCTGCCAGAAGCCGCCGGAGCCGACGCGGTAGGTGCGGTCGTCGGCGCGCTCGCGGACGAAGCCGCGGCCGTGGACGCGGTGGACTCCGCCGTCGCGTTCGTCGACGCGCAGGACCGAGACGGGCTTGTCGAGCTCGACCAGCGGGAGGCGGCCGCCCTCGCGCGGGGTGAGGATGACCTGGCGGTCGTTGGAGCCGGTGGCGGCGATGGCCTCCACCGTGGCCATCTGGGGCCAGTCCTGCTTCTCGATGCCGAGCTCGGAGACGCCGGGGGCGGCGATCAGGCACTGATCGATGATCTCGATGTCGTGCGAGCGGTGCTTGCGCAGGCCGACGCGGCCGTCCTCGTCGATGGCGTACTGGACGCGGGTGCGCCAGGCGGGCACCTCGCCCGGCGGGAGCTTGTCGCCCTCGGCCGGCATGACGGTGCCGTCCCAGCCCGCCTCCTCGGGGGTGAGGCCCGCGAGCCGCTGGAGCTGCTCGGCGATCACTTCGCCCTTGAGCCGTCGCTGGGCGCCGGGCTTCGCGTGCTGCCAGTCGCAGCCGCCGCACTTGCCGGGGCCGGCGAACGGGCACGGGGCCTTCACCCGGTCCTTGGACTCCTCGATGATCCGCACCGCGTCGGCGCGCAGGAAGCGGGAGTCGGTGGCGCCGTCGGTGACCTTGGCGACGACCTTCTCGCCGGGCAGCGCGTGGCGTACGAACAGGACCTGGCCCTCGGCGGTGCGGGCGATGCAGTGGCCGCCGTGGGCAACCGGGCCGACCTCGACCTCGCACTCCTGCCCCACGAGCGAGTCCCCGGCCTGCGCCTCCTCGGCCTGCGCCTCCTCGGCCTGCGTCCCGTCGGCTTGCGTCCCGTCGGCCTGCGTCCCGTCGGCTTGCGTCTCCTCGGCCTGCGATTCCCCGGTCTGCGGCGAAGTGGATTCGTTCTGCATGAGGGGGTGGCTCCAGAGAGAGAAGGTGATCAAGACAACGGCGCAAAAGGAAAAGCGGCCGGACAACAACCTACGAGTCTACGTGGGTGTCGTCCCGCCGCTTACCAGGAGCAGAGGATGCCGCGGGTCAGCCCTTCTGCGTCGGCTCCTTGTGTTTGCGCTCCACGGGGCCGCGTCGCACCGAGCCCGGAGCGCTCCAGTCCGCGCGCTTGCGGGCACGCTTCTTGGCCGCCTCGGAGGACTCCAGCTGATAGGGGACGGAGGTGACCATCACACCCGGGGTGAAGAGCAGCCGGCCCTTGAGCCTGAGGGCGCTCTGGTTGTGCAGCAGGTGCTCGTACCAGTGGCCGACGACGTACTCCGGGATGTAGACGCTCACGACGTCGCGCGGGCTCTCCCGGCGCAGGCCCTTGACGTACTCGATGACCGGGCGGGTCACCTCGCGGTAGGGCGAGTCGAGGATCTTCAGCGGGACGTTGATGCCGCGCCGCTCCCAGTCCTCCTTCAGCGCCTTCGTCTCGGCCGGGTCGACGCTGATGGAGAGCGCCTCCAGGTGGTCCGTGCGGATCAGCTTCGCGTACGCGAGTGCGCGCAGCGTCGGACGGTGGAGCTTGGAGACCAGGACGATCGAGTGGACCCGGGAGGGCCGGACGGTCTCGTCGGACGGGGTCTCGTCGGCGGCGATCTCCGCGGCGACCCGGTCGTAGTGCTTACGGATCGCGGTCATCGTGCCGTAGAAGATCACCATGCCGAGCAGCGCGACCCAGGCGCCGTGGGTGAACTTGGTGGCGAGGACGACGACGAGCACCAGGCCGGTGAAGAAGGCGCCGAAGGTGTTGATCGCGCGGGAGCGGATCATGTGGCGGCGCTTGAGCGGGTCCTTCTCGGCGCGCAGGTGCCGGTTCCAGTGCCGGACCATGCCGGTCTGGCTGAGCGTGAAGGAGACGAACACGCCGACGATGTAGAGCTGGATCAGCCGGGTCGAGTCGGCCCCGTAGATGACGACCAGCAGGATCGCGGCGCCGGCCAGCAGCACGATGCCGTTGGAGAAGGCGAGCCGGTCGCCGCGGGTGTGCAGCTGGCGCGGCAGATAGCGGTCCTGGGCCAGGATCGAGCCGAGCAGCGGGAAGCCGTTGTACGCGGTGTTGGCGGCCAGGAAGAGGACGAGGGCGGTGGCCGCGGCGAGGATCACGAAGAAGAACGTCCCGTCGCCGAAGACCGCGGCGGCGACCTGGGAGATCACCGGGTCCTGGACGAAGGACGAGCCGACCGGGGAGCCATTGTTGATCAGGTCCTTCGCCGGGTTCTCGGCCATCTTGACGTCGGTGGCCATGGCCAGCCCGATGATGCCGCAGAACATGGTGACGGCCAGCAGGCCCATCGCCGCGAGGGTGGTGGCGGCGTTCTTGCTCTTGGGCTTGCGGAAGGCCGGCACGCCGTTGCTGATGGCCTCGACACCGGTGAGGGCCGCACAGCCGGAGGAGAACGCGCGCAGCAGCAGGAAGACCAGGGCGAAACCCGCCAGGCCCCCGTGCTCGGCCTTGATCGTGTAGTCGGAGGTCGGGGCGTGCATGGTGTCGCCGAGCACCAGTCCGCGGAACGCGCCCCAGATGATCATGATGAACACGCCGGCCACGAAGAGGTACGTCGGGATCGCGAAGAGCTTGCCGGACTCCTTGACGCCGCGCAGGTTCATCAGGGTCAGCAGCACGATGGCGGCGACGGCGCAGGCCGTCTTGTGCTCGACGACGAACGGGATCGCGGAGCCGAGGTTCTCCACCCCGGAGGCGATGGAGACCGCGACGGTCAGGACGTAGTCGACCAGCAGGGCGCTGGCCACGGTCAGTCCGGCCTTCGGGCCGAGGTTGGTGGTGGCGACCTCGTAGTCGCCGCCGCCGCTCGGGTACGCGTGCACGTTCTGGCGGTACGAGGCGACGACGGTGAACATCAGGACCACGACGGCGACCGCGATCCACGGGCTGAAGTGGTACGCCGACACGCCCGCGATGGACAGCACCAGGAGGACTTCCCCGGGTGCGTACGCCACCGAGGACAGCGGGTCGGACGCGAAGACGGGGAGGGCGATGCGCTTGGGGAGAAGCGTCTCCCCCAGTTTGTCGCTGCGCAGAGCCCGGCCGATCAGGATCCGTTTGGGCACGTCGGTCAGTTTGGACACGCTGAGGATCGTAAGGGTTCCGTATGGGAGCAGCCCACGCACCACCCCCGTGGCCCCGCAATCTCCTGCACTCGGCCGGAAAGGCCACGAAATCCTTAACGGAATCCTTGCACCTGCGGCCTCTCAAAAGCCCCTCAATCGCACTCCGAACGCCCTCCGAACACTCGTCGAACGTTCTTCGAAGGCCTGCCCGAACACTTTGGGGGACGTCGCCTTTGCCACAGTGCCCACGGGATGAGCACACTCGAATGAGGCAACGCACCCGGCGCCGCTTAAGCTCATCCTGGGCAACGGGACGAACCGTTGCCCCATTGTTTGCCCGGCCAGCCGAGAAATGAGTGTGAGCAGGGTGTTTTCGCAGGTCAGCCGGACGATCAGGACTGCGAGGTAGGCGCAAGGTGCACATCGTCATCATGGGCTGCGGGCGAGTGGGGGCCGCTCTCGCGCAGACCCTGGAGCAGCAGGGGCACACGGTCGCCGTCATCGACCAGGACCCCACGGCGTTCCGGCGCCTCGGATCCGGCTTCGGCGGCCGTCGCGTCACGGGGGTCGGTTTCGACCAGGACACCCTTCGCGAGGCGGGTATCGAGGAAGCCGGCGCGTTCGCCGCGGTGAGCAGCGGCGACAACTCGAACATCATCGCGGCCCGCGTGGCGCGCGAGATGTTCGGCATCGAGAACGTCGCGGCCAGGATCTACGACCCCCGTCGTGCCGAGGTGTACCAGCGCCTCGGCATCCCCACGGTCGCCACCGTGCGCTGGACCGCGGACCAGATGCTGCGCCGGCTGCTGCCCTCGGGCGCCGAGCCGCTGTGGCGGGATCCGAGTGGTGGGGTGCAGCTCGCCGAGGTGCACACCACGCCGTCCTGGATCGGCCACAAGATCAGCACCCTCCAGGAGGAGACGGGCGTGCGCGTGGCCTTCCTCACCCGGTTGGGCGAAGCCATACTGCCGTCGTCGCAGACGGTGCTGCAGGAGGGCGACCTCGTCCACGTGATGATGCGTACGGACGAGATCGCGAAGGTCGAGGCGGCCTTCGCCGAGGGCCCCGAGGAGGGCGGTCACTGATGCGTGTCGCGATTGCCGGGGCCGGCGCGGTGGGCCGTTCCATCGCGGGCGAGTTGCTGGAGAACGGGCACGAGGTGCTGCTCGTCGACAAGGCGCCGACCGCCATCTCGGTGGAACGGGTGCCGATGGCCGAGTGGCTGCTGGCGGACGCCTGCGAGATCACCTCGCTGGACGAGGCGGCGCTGCAGCGGTGCAACGTCGTGATCGCGGCGACCGGCGACGACAAGGTGAACCTGGTCGTCTCGCTGCTCGCGAAGACGGAGTACGGCGTGCCGCGTGTCGTCGCCCGGGTGAACAACCCGAAGAACGAGTGGCTCTTCAACGAGTCCTGGGGCGTCGACGTGGCGGTCTCCACGCCGCGTCTGATGTCGGCCCTGGTCGAGGAGGCGGTGAGCGTCGGCGATCTGGTCCGACTGCTGCGCTTCAGCCACGGCGACGCCAACCTGGTCGAGCTGACGCTGCCGCCGGAGTCGGCGCTGGCGGGCACGCAGGTCGGGGAGGTCGCCTGGCCCGAGGACACCTCGCTGGTCACGATCATCCGCGGGCAGCGCGTGCTCACGCCGAGCACCGAGGAGACCCTGGAGGCCGGGGACGAGTTGCTGTTCGTGGCCGCCCAGGCGCGCGAGGAGCAGCTGGAGGACCTGCTGTCGGTGCGCCGGGGCGACCCGGAGAGCTGAGCAGCGACGCTCCACGCACGAGGGGCCTGTTACCGCCGGTGGCGGTGACAGGCCCCTCTCACATCCGGTGCGTGGCTCAGAAGTCCTGGCCGCGGGCCGCTTCGGCGGCGGCCGCCTTACGGGCCTTCTCGGCCTGCTCCTCGGCCTCCATCTCGGCGAAGACGTCGATGGGCGGCGGCGCCTTGGCGAGGAAGACCCAGGTGAGGTAGACCGCCAGCAGGAACGGCGGGATCTTCAGGGCGATCAGGACCCACCCGAACTGGGTGGTGTCGGCCCACCAGTACAGCGGGAAGAGGATCGCGCACTTGGCGAGCAGGATCAGTCCCCAGGCGTAGCTGGCCTTGGCGTAGGCCTTCTTACGGCCGGGGTTCCGGGTGCGCCAGGAGAGGTTCTCCTTGAACACCGGGCCCAGGATCAGTCCGATCAGCGGGAGGCCCGCGACCGTGGTGACGAGGTAGGCCAGGGCCAGTCCGAGCGTGTAGATCATGCCCGGGAGGTAGAAGTCCTTGGCGTTGCCGGTCATCTTCGCGAAGACGACACCGAAGGCCACACCGAAGACGCCGCTGAAGGCGTGCTTGACGGTGTCCCTGCGGATCAGCCGGACGGCCACGAGCACCAGCGACACCGCGACGGCCGCGATGGCCGAGTTCGTGAGGTTCTTGTCGATGGTGAAGATCGTGACGAAGAGCAGTCCGGGCAGGACCGTCTCCACCATGCCCCGGATGCCGCCGAAGGCCTCGAAGAGCGCGGCCTCGGTGACCGCCTTGGCGTCGGCCTCCTGCTGGTCTGTGGTGCGGTCCGTATCGGACGTCGGCTTGTCGAGAGACGTCACCGGCTACTCCTTGCCGAGCGGTCGGAGTTCGTATTTGGGGTTGAACAGCACCCGGCGCCCGTGGCTCATGGCGATGCGGCCGGAGGCGATGAGCTTGCGGCCCGGTTCGATGCCCACGATGGAGCGGCGGCCGAGCCAGACCACGTCGAGCGGCGCGGTGCCGTCGAAGAGCTCCGCCTCCAGGGCGGGCACTCCGGCGCGCGGTCGCAGGGTGACCGTCCGCAAGGTACCAGTGACCTTCACGATCTGGCGGTCGGTGCACTCGGAGATCCGGGTGCATCCCGATGCCTGCGAGTCCTCCTCCAGCTCCTCGCACTCCAGGTCCTCCTGGGAGCTGGAGAGCCGGTCGAGCATGCGCCGGAAGCGCCCGGACGGCCGCTCGGCCTTCTGGGTCTTCTCGAATCGGGGTACGGCACTCATACCCGAAGGGTACCGGTCTCCGGAGGTCCTGGAGGGTGGCCGCCGTCTCACTCGAACGGGTTACACGGGGGCCGTCCTCGGGCCCTCAGGCGCGCTCGAAGCGGTAGCCCATACCGGGCTCGGTGACGAAGTGCCGGGGGTGCGAGGGGTCGGCCTCCAGCTTGCGCCTCAGCTGGGCCATGTAGACCCGCAGATAGTTGGTCTCGGTACCGTACGAGGGCCCCCAGACCTCCTGGAGCAGCTGCTTCTGGCTGACCAGCCGGCCGCTGTTGCGGACCAGGACCTCCAGCAGATGCCACTCGGTGGGGGTGAGCCGCACGTCGCGCCCCTCGCGGTGGACCTTCTTGGCGGCGAGGTCGACGGTGAATCCCTCGGTCTCCACGAGCACGACCTCGTCGCCCCCGTCCTGGCCGACGGGCTCGGCGCGGCGCACCGAGGCGCGCAGCCGGGCCAGCAGCTCGTCCATGCCGAACGGCTTGGTGACGTAGTCGTCGGCCCCGGCGTCCAGTGCCTCGACCTTCTCGTCGGAGGTGTGACGGGCCGAGAGCACCAGGATGGGCACCCGGGTCCAGCCGCGCAGGCCCCTGATCACCTCGACGCCGTCCATGTCGGGCAGCCCCAGGTCCAGGACGACGACGTCGGGGTGGCGCGCGGCGGCGAGCTGGAGCGCGGTGGCCCCGTCGGGCGCCGCGTCGACCTCGTACTTGCGCGCCTTCAGGTTGATCACGAGGGCGCGTACGATCTGCGGCTCGTCGTCGACCACAAGCACCCGGGTCATCGCGGTCCTGCCTTTCTGCTGTACGTGGACATGCCGAGTTCTCCGCGGATCATGAGGCGGATCGTGAGGCGGTTCGTGAGGTGGATCGTGAGTGGATCGTGAGGCGGTCATGAGGTGACGCGTGCGGGCAGGTCGGGGCTGACCGGAACGTATCCAGAGGCCGCCTTGAGGGTCAGGACCATGGTGAGGCCGCCGCCGGGGGTGTCCTCGGCGTCCAGCGTGCCGCCCATGGACTCGACGAAACCGCGGGCCACCGCCAGGCCCAGGCCCACTCCCGCACCGCGCGGGGCGTCTCCGTAGCGCTGGAAGGGCTCGAAGATGCGTTCCTTGGCCTCGTCGGGAACGCCCCGGCCGCCGTCGGCCACCCGGAGTTCGACCCGGGCGCCCAGGGAGCTGGCGGCCACGGTGACGCGTACGCCGTCGGGACTGTACTTGACGGCGTTTTCGACGATGTTGGCGACGGCCCGCTCCAGCAGTCCGGGGTCGACGGCAACCATGGGCAGCGTTTCGGGGATGTCCAGCTCGACGCTGTCCTCGGGGACGCCGCCCAGGGCCATGGGCACGACCTCGTCGAGGTCGATCTCGCGGATCAGCGGGGTGACGGTGCCGGTCTGCAGGCGGGACATGTCGAGGAGGTTGCCGACGAGGTGGTCGAGGCGGTCGGCGCCGTTCTCGATGCCTTCGAGGAGTTCGGCCTCGTCGTCGTCGGACCAGGCGACGTCGTCGGAGCGCAGGGAGCTGACGGCGGCCTTGATGGCCGCGAGAGGGGTCCGCAGGTCATGGCTCACGGCGGCCAGCAGTGCGGTCCTGATCCTGTTGCCCTCGGCGAGCCTGCGGGCCTCCTCGGCCTCGCCGACCAGGCGCTGGCGGTCCAGGACGACGGCGGCCTGGGCGGCGAAGGCACCGAGCACGCGGCGGTCCTCGGCGGGCAGCACCCGGCCGGAGAGGGCGAGGGCCATGTGGTCGCCGACGGGCATGTCCACATCGGCCTCCTCGGGCCGGGCGACAGGCGCCGGGCCCACGCTGCCTGCGCAGGTCCACGGATCGACGTCGCTCTGCCGCTCCAGCAGCGCGACGGACTCCATGCCGAAGGTCTCGCGGACCCGGTCCAGCAGCGCGGCCAGGGTCGTCTCGCCCCGCAGCACGCTGCCGGCCAGGAAGGAGAGGATCTCCGACTCGGCGCGCAGCCTGGCCGCCTGATGGGTGCGCCGGGCCGCGAGGTCGACGACGGAGGCCACGGCGACCGCCACCGCGAAGAAGATCACGATGGCGACGAAGTTCTCGGGGTCCTGCACGGTCAGGGTGTGGGTCGGTGGGGTGAACCAGTAGTTCAGCAGCAGCGATCCCGCGGCGGCCGACGCGAGGGCGGGCCGCAGCCCGCCGAGCAGGGCCGCGGCGACGGTCATGAAGAGGAAGAGCAGGACGTCGTTGGCGAGCCCCGGGCCGTTCTCCATGCCCTTGAGGAGCAGGGAGAGGAGGACCGGTCCGCCCACGCCGACGAGCCAGCCCCAGATGATGCGGGCCCGGCCGAGCCTGGCGCCGCGGGCCATGGGCAGGCCGCGGCCCTTGGCTACCTCGTCGTGGGTGACGATGTGGACGTCGAGGTCGGTGCCGGACTCCCGGGCGACGGTGGCGCCGACGCCGGGTCCGTAGATGTACTGCCAGGCCTTGCGGCGGCTGGAGCCGAGGACGATCTGGGTGGCGTTGACGCCCCGGGCGAATTCGAGGAGCGCGGCGGGTATGTCGTCGCCGATGACGTGGTGGAAGGTGCCGCCGAGGTCCTCGACGAGGGTGCGCTGGACGGTCAGCTCCTTGGGCGAGGCCGAGGTCAGTCCGTCGCTGCGGGCGATGTAGACGGCGAGGATCTCGCTGCCGGAGCCCTTGGCCGCCATGCGGGAGGCACGGCGGATGAGGGTACGGCCCTCGGGTCCGCCGGTGAGACCGACGACGATGCGTTCGCGGGCCTGCCAGGTGGTGCGGATGTTGTGCTCGCCGCGGTACTGCTGGAGGTATTCGTCGACCCGGTCGGCGACCCAGAGCAGGGCGAGCTCGCGCAGGGCGGTGAGGTTGCCGGGGCGGAAGTAGTTGGAGAGCGAGGCGTCGATCCGGTCCGGCTTGTAGATGTTGCCGTGCGCCATCCGCCGACGCAGCGCCTGGGGCGACATGTCGACCAGTTCGAGCTGGTCGGCGCGGCGGACCACCTCGTCGGGCACGGTCTCGCGCTGGCGTACGCCGGTTATGGACTCGACGACGTCCCCGAGGGACTCCAGGTGCTGGATGTTGACCGTGGACACCACGTCGATGCCGGCCTGGAGGAGTTCCTCGACGTCCTGCCAGCGCTTGGCGTTGCGGGAGCCCGGCACGTTGGTGTGCGCGAGTTCGTCCACCAGGGCGACGGCCGGGGCCCGCTCCAGGACGGCGTCGACGTCCATCTCGGTGAAGACGGCTGAGCGGTACGCGATCTCATGGCGCCGGATCTGTTCCAGGCCGTGCAGCATGACCTCGGTGCGCGGGCGGTCGTGGTGCTCGACGAAGCCGACGACGCAGTCGGTGCCCCGCTCGACCCGGCGGTGCGCCTCGGAGAGCATCGCGTACGTCTTGCCGACGCCGGGTGCCGCACCGAGGTAGATCCGAAGTTTGCCGCGCGCCATGGCTCCATTGTCTTCCCTGTCCGGCTCTGTCCACCGGGACCGACGGCGGCCCATGCGGCAGCCACTGTCGAAACTACTCCTCGGATTTCCGGCATTTCGGGCGTGGAGTGCGGTTGAGGTCCGTATTGACGCAATTCTGATGCCCTGACCGGAGGGGATCGGCGCCCCGTCAGTGCTCGATGATGTGCCCGTCGCCGAGTTCCAGCACCCGGTCGGCGAGGCCGAGCAACTGTGCGTCGTGGGTGGCGACGAGTGCGGTGACGCCCTCGCCGCGGACGACGGCGCGCAGCAGTTCCATCACCGCGAGGCCTGTTTCCGCGTCGAGCTGTCCGGTGGGCTCGTCGGCGATCAGCAGGGCGGGCCGGTTGGCGAGGGCGCGGGCGATCGCCACGCGCTGCTGCTGGCCCCCGGAGAGTTCGCCGGGGCGCTGGGCGGCGTGGTCGGCGAGACCGACCAGGGAGAGGAGCAGCGAGACGCGTTCCTCGCGCTCGCGCGGATCGGCCTTGCGCAGCCGCATGGGTACGCCGACGTTCTCCGCCGCGGTCAGGATGGGGATCAGCCCGAACGACTGGAAGATGAAGCCGACCCGGTCGCGGCGCAGCTCCAGCAGCCCGTTCTCGCCGAGCGAGGAGAGGTCCGTGCCGTCCACCGTGATCCGGCCGCTGTCGGGGGTGTCGAGGCCGCCGACCAGGTTGAGCAGCGTCGTCTTGCCGGAGCCGGAGCGCCCCTTGAGTGCGACGAGCTCACCGCGCGGCACCTCGAAGGACACCCCGCGCAGCGCGTGCACGGCTCCGGCGCCGGAGCCGTAGGAGCAGTGCAGGTCCTCGATCCGGACCATCGGCCGCTCGGCGACGCCGGTGCCGCCGTCCCCGCCTGCGCCCGTGGCGGCAGTGCTCTCGGTCATGTCGCTCCCCCATGTGTCCTTCGGCCGTCGGCCGCCAGTATGTGCATGCGACCGAGGACCGGGCAATGCCCGGGTCCGGCGGTGGCGGCGGACCCGGGCATTCGGTGCGTTCAGCGCGTTCCCGTGCCGTCCACGAGGGCGCGCAGCGCGATGTTGAGCCGGAGGACGTTGACCCGCGGTTCGCCGGCGAAGCCGAGGATGCGGCCGTCGGTGTGCTGGTCGACGAGCTTCTCGACCTGCTTCGTGCCGAGGTGGTTGCGTGCGGCGACGCGGTTCACCTGGAGCTGGGCGTAGGCCGGTGAGATGTCCGGGTCGAGGCCGGAGCCGGAGGAGGTGACGGCGTCGGCCGGTACCTGGGAGGGGCTGACGGGGTGGCCGGGGACGGAGTTGTCCTTGACGACGGCGGCCTTGGCGGCGGTGACCCAGTCGATGAGTTCCTCGTTGTCGCCGGAGCGGTTGGTCGCGCCGGAGAGGATGAGCGAGTACTGGGTGTTGACGCTGTTGGTGCCCAGGCCGTTGGAGGGGCGGGGCTGGAACCACCTGAGGTCGGGGGCCGCGGTCTCCTGGCCCTTCTTCAGGGGCAGGTCGTAGCGCTGGCCGATGAGTTCGGAGCCGACGACCTTGCCGTTTGCCGTGACCTCGGAGCCGTTGGCACGTCCGGGCATGAGTCCCTGGGCGGCGCCGGTGACGGCGAGCGGGTAGAGGACGCCGCAGACCAGGGTGAGGACGAGCAGGGCGCGCAGTCCCGCCCAGAGCAGTCGGGCGGAGTTTCCTACGGAGTTGTTCATGGCAGGTCAGCCGATTCCGGGGATGAGGGAGATGATCAGGTCGATGATCTTGATGCCGATGAACGGGGCGATCAGGCCGCCGAGCCCGTAGACGCCGAGGTTCCGCCGGAGCATCGAGTCGGCGCCGCTGGGCCGGTAGCGGACGCCCTTCAGGGCGAGCGGCACGAGCGCGACGATGATCAGCGCGTTGAAGATCACGGCGGACAGGATCGCGGACCGCGGCGAGGACAGGTCCATGATGTTGAGCTTGTCCAGGCCCGGGTAGACCACGGCGAACATCGCGGGAATGATCGCGAAGTACTTCGCCACGTCGTTGGCGATGGAGAACGTCGTCAGCGCTCCGCGGGTGATCAGCAGCTGTTTGCCGATCTCCACGATCTCGATCAGCTTGGTGGGGTTGGAGTCCAGGTCCACCATGTTCCCGGCCTCTTTGGCGGCCGAGGTTCCGGTGTTCATGGCCACGCCGACGTCGGCCTGGGCGAGCGCCGGGGCGTCGTTCGTGCCGTCGCCGGTCATGGCGACGAGTTTGCCGCCCGCCTGCTCGCGCTTGATGAGGGCCATCTTGTCCTCGGGGGTGGCCTCGGCGAGGAAGTCGTCGACGCCCGCCTCCTCGGCGATGGCCTTCGCGGTCAGCGGGTTGTCGCCGGTGATCATGACCGTACGGATGCCCATCCGGCGCAGTTCGTCGAACCGCTCCCGCATGCCCTCCTTGACGACGTCCTTGAGGTGGATGACGCCCAGGACCCGGGCGCCCTCCGCGTCCTGGCGGGCCACCAGAAGCGGGGTGCCGCCGGCCGCGGAGATGCGGTCGGTGAGGGCCTGCGCGTCCGGGGAGACGCTGCCGCCCCGCTCCTTCACCCAGGCGACGACCGATCCGCTCGCGCCCTTGCGGACCCTGTGTCCGTCGACGTCCACGCCCGACATACGGGTCTGGGCGGTGAACCCCACCCACTCGGCGTGTGCGAGCTCGCCCTGGTGACGTTCGCGCAGACCGTACTTCTCCTTGGCGAGGATCACCACGGACCGGCCCTCGGGCGTCTCGTCGGCCAGCGAGGAGAGCTGGGCGGCGTCCGCCAGTTCGGCCTCCGTCACGCCGGCGACCGGCAGGAACTCCGCCGCCTGGCGGTTGCCCAGGGTGATGGTGCCGGTCTTGTCGAGCAGCAGCGTCGAGACGTCACCGGCGGCCTCGACGGCGCGTCCGGACATGGCGAGCACGTTGCGCTGGACGAGACGGTCCATGCCGGCGATGCCGATCGCGGAGAGCAGTGCGCCGATGGTGGTCGGGATCAGACAGACCAGCAGCGCGGCCAGCACGATCATGGACTGCTCGCTGCCGGCGTAGATCGCGAACGGCTGCAGGGTCACGACGGCGAGCAGGAAGACGACGGTGAGGGACGCCAGGAGGATGTTCAGGGCGATCTCGTTGGGCGTCTTCTGCCGGGCCGCGCCCTCGACCAGGGCGATCATCCGGTCGATGAAGGTCTCCCCCGGCTTGGTGGTGATCTTGACGACGATGCGGTCGGAGAGCACCTTCGTTCCGCCGGTGACGGCGCTGCGGTCGCCACCGGACTCCCGGATGACCGGGGCCGATTCGCCAGTGATCGCGGACTCGTCGACGCTGGCCACACCCTCGACGACGTCTCCGTCGCCCGGGATGATGTCGCCCGCCTCGCAGACGACCAGATCGCCGACGCGCAGCTCGGTGCCGGGGATCCGCTCCTCGTTCGTGCCGATGATCCGGCGGGCGACGGTGTCGGTCTTGGCCTTGCGCAGGGTGTCGGCCTGGGCCTTGCCGCGGCCCTCGGCGACCGCCTCCGCCAGGTTGGCGAAGATCGTCGTCAACCACAGCCAGACGGCGATCGCCCAGCCGAACCAGTCGGTGGGATCCAGCACCGCGAGCACGGTGGTGAGCACGGAGCCGACCAGCACCACGAACATCACCGGCGACTTGACCATCACCCGTGGGTCGAGCTTGCGTATCGCGTCGGGGAAGGAGGCGATCAGCATCCGGGGATCGAACAGCCCGGCGCCGACGCGCCCTTCGGAAGCGGGCCCGGCCGGAGTGTCCTGGTGCGGTGCGCGGGCCGGATCGACTGTGGACATCGCGTCCTCTTGCTTCGTACGGACGGTTTGCTTCGTACCGATGGTTTGCTTCGTACGGGCGGTTTGCTTCGTACGGATGGTCATGACGCCAGCCCCTCGGCCAGCGGCCCCAGGGCGAGGGCCGGGAAGTAGGTCAGACCGGCGATGATCATGATGGTGGCGACCAGCAGTCCGCTGAAGGGCGGTTTGTGGGTGCCGAGGGTGCCGACGGTCGCCGATACGGGCCGCTGCTCGGCGAGCGAGCCGGCCAGGGCCAGGACGAACACCATGGGCAGGAACCGGCCCAGCAGCATCGCGAGTCCGATCGTGGTGTTGAACCACTGGGTGTCCGCGTTGAGCCCGGCGAACGCCGAACCGTTGTTGTTGGCGCCCGAGGTGTAGGCGTACAGGATCTCCGAGAAGCCGTGCGCACCCGAGTTGGTCATCGAGTTGCCCGGCGTGGGCAGGGCCATCGCTACGGCGGTGAAGCAGAGCACCAGGGCCGGGGTGACGAGGATGTAGCAGGCGGCGAGCTTGATCTCGCGGGTACCGATCTTCTTGCCCAGGTACTCCGGCGTGCGGCCGACCATCAGACCGGCGATGAACACCGCGATGATCGCCATGATCAGCATCCCGTAGAGGCCGGAGCCGGTGCCGCCGGGAGCGATCTCGCCGAGCTGCATGCCGAGCATCGTGATGCCGCCGCCGAGGCCGGTGAACGAGGAGTGGAACGAGTTCACGGCACCGGTCGAGGTGAGGGTGGTGGCCACCGCGAAGATGGACGAGCCGCCGACGCCGAACCGGTTCTCCTTGCCCTCCATAGCCCCGCCCGCGATGTCGAACGCGGGCCCGTGGTGGGCGAATTCGGTCCACATCATCAGCGCGGTGAAGCCGAGCCAGATGACGCCCATGGTGGCGAGGATCGCGTACCCCTGCTTGAGCGAGCCGACCATGCGGCCGAAGGTGCGCGTCAGGGCGAACGGGATGACGAGGATGAGGAAGATCTCGAAGAGGTTGGAGAGCCCGTTGGGGTTCTCGAAGGGGTGGGCCGCGTTGGCGTTGAAGTAGCCGCCACCGTTCGTACCCAGCTCCTTGATGACCTCCTGGGAGGCGACTGCGCCGCCGTTCCACTGCTGCGCGCCGCCCGTGAACTGGCCGACCTCGTGGATGCCGGAGAAGTTCTGGATCGCTCCCGTCGCCACCAGCACGAGGGCGCCGATCACCGAGATCGGCAGCAGGATCCGCACGGTGCCGCGGACCAGGTCGGCCCAGAAGTTGCCGAGTTCACCGCTGCGGGTGGCAGCGAAGCCACGTACGAGTGCCACCGCGACGGCGATGCCGACGGCGGCCGAGAGAAAGTTCTGCACCGCGAGGCCGCCGGTCTGCACGACGTGGCCCATGGCCTGCTCGCCGTAGTACGACTGCCAGTTGGTGTTCGCGACGAACGAGGCCGCCGTGTTGAACGCCTGGTCGGGGTCGATCGAGACGAAGCCGAGCGAGCCGGGCAGGGAGCCCTGGAGCCGCTGCAGCAGATACAGGAAGAGGACGCTCACGGCGGAGAAGGCGAGAACACCGCGCAGATAGGCGGGCCAGCGCATCTGCGTGTCGGGGTTCGCGCCGATGGCCTTGTAGATCCACTTCTCGGCCCGCAGATGGCGGGGCGAGGTGTAGACGCGGGCCATGTGGTCACCGAGCGGGCGGTACGCCAGACCGAGCGCCACGACGAGCGCGAGTACCTGGAGCACGCCTGCGAGGACGGGGCTCATATCGGGCTCAGAACCTCTCCGGGTACAGAAGGGCGAGGACGAGATAGCCCAGCAGGGCTACGGCCACGACGAGGCCGGCGACGTTTTCGGCAGTCACAGCTTCGCCACCCCCTTGGCAATGAGTGCCACCAGCGCGAAGACCGCGATCGTGGTGACGACGAAGGCCAGGTCGGCCATCGGATGCTCCTGGATGAGGTGCGGATTTCTCGGACCTCATGAGCAAACCGCCCGTCGGCGCCCCTGTGACCTGCGTTGATGCCTTCCTTACGGGGACGGGCCCGGCCTTGACGGCGCCTGTACGTGCCCGATACGCGCCCCATACGGCCGATGCGCCGCGCCGCCCCCGGACGCCAAGAAGCCGGTGGCCCGCACCCCTGCGAAAGGGGTACGGGCCACCGGCCGTTGCTTACGGGGTGCGGGTCAGCGCACCTCGGTGATCTCGGGGCCGCGCTGGAGGCCTGCCATGCCACCGGAGAACTTCGAGCCCTCCTGCTCCTCCTGCTGAACGCCCTCGGGAACCATCTGGGCGTCGTTGGGGAGCTTCAGGACGATCGGGTCGCGCGGGGCCATCGGGCCGTCGCCGCGGACGACCACGGTGTCCCGGAAGACCGTCTCCAGGAGACCGGCGGCCTCCGGCTGCACGGCGCCCTGGCCGGAGATCACTCCGCGCAGGAACCAGCGCGGACCGTCGATGCCGACGAACCGCACCATCTGCACGCCGTTCGCCCCGTCGGGGAGCTGTACGGGGACCTGCGCGCGCAGCTCCCAGCCCAGCGGGCCCTCGACCTCGTCGATGATGCCGCCCTGCTGGGTGATGCCGGAGGCGATCTCCTCGCGGACCTCGCCCCAGATGCCCTCCTTCTTGGGGGCGGCGAAGGCCTGCAACTGGATCGCGCTGTCGCGCAGCACGACGGTGGCGGCGACAATCGCGTCACCGGCGACCTCTACGCGCAGCTCCATGCCCTCGACACCGGGCACGAAGATGCCGCCCAGGTCGACCCGGCCCTCGCCGGGCTGGGAGACCTCGTCGATGTCCCACGGGCCGTCCGGCCGCGGCGCGGGCGGAAGGTTCGTCCGGCGCGATCCGCTCTCGGCGTCATCGAGCTCGTCGACGACCTGCTCGGCCTCGCGCGCTTCGTCCGCCGTGTCATCGGCGGAACCACTGTTCTTGCGACGTCCGAACACGTCACTTTCCTTCCCGGTCGGATTCGACCGAAGCGTAGCTGTTCCCGCCCTGGGGAACCCCGCCCCGGACGCCATCAACATCAGCCATCAACATCAACGGCGGCATGACCGCCGGTGGACCCGAAGCCCCCTTCGGCCCGCGCCGAACCGGGAAGCTCCGACACTTCGTGGAAGCGCACCTTCTCGACCTGCTGCACGACCAGTTGGGCAATCCGGTCGAACCGCTCGAACCGCACGGACTCGCGCGGGTCGAG
Organism: Streptomyces sp. NPDC050422; assembly: GCF_044458665.1. Taxonomy (NCBI): domain Bacteria; kingdom Bacillati; phylum Actinomycetota; class Actinomycetes; order Kitasatosporales; family Streptomycetaceae; genus Streptomyces; species Streptomyces sp. NPDC050422. The sequence goes on along the minus strand of NZ_JBITIE010000001.1, from coordinate 106,984 downwards.
ATTGATGACGATCACCTTGATCTCTCCACGGTACCCGGCATCCACCGTCCCCGGGGCATTCACCAGAGCGACTCCGCAGCGTGCGGCGAGGCCGGATCGGGGGTGCACGAACGCGGCGTACCCGTCCGGCAGGGCGATCGAAACCCCGGTGGGGAGTACGGCCCGCTCGCCGGGCGCCAGCTCGGCGGCCTCGGTGGTGACCAGGTCGGCCCCGGCGTCGCCGGGGTGCCCGTACGACGGGATCGGCACGTCCGGGTCGACCCGGCGGATCAGGACGTCCACAGGGTGGCGCATCAGGGGTTCACCTCGAAGGCGCGGGCCCGCTTGACCTGGTCGGGGTCGGCCATCGCCGCCCGGATCTCGGCCGGGCGGCCGTTGTCGATGAAGTGATCGACCTTGACCTCGATGAACAGGGCCTCGGCGCGGACCGCGACGGGCCCGTCCGGGCCGCCGATCCGGCCGGTCGCCCGGGAGTAGATCTTCCGGCCGTGCACGGCGGTGATCTCGGCGTCCAGGAACAGCACGGTGTCCACCGGTACGGGGCGGACGAAGTCGGTCTCCAGCCGTCCGGTCACCGCGATCACGCGCAGCAGCCAGTTCAGCGAGCCGAGCGTCTCGTCCAGCGCGGTGGCCAGGACTCCGCCGTGGGCGAGGCCCGGGGCCCCCTGGTGGGCGGCCTGCACGGTGAACTCGGCGGTGACGCCGACGCCCTCGCCGGCCCGCGCCTGGAGGTGCAGTCCGTGCGGCTGTCCGTCACCGCAGCCGAAACAGTGTTCGTAGTGCGCGCCGAGCAGCTCGCCGGGTGCCGGGGCGTCGGGATGCCGGACCGGTTTCACCGCGTCGGCGGGGGGCTTCAGAGCCGCAGATGTTCCACTCACAGCCGCAGACCTTACCCGCGCGGGTACCCGCAGGTCGCGCCGTGCCAAGCTTGGGTTCATGCAGCCTTCCACCCCGCCGTTCGACGAACGTCTCACCGCACCCCGTTCGTGGTGGCTGATCGCCGCCCTGGTCGGCATCGCCTGCGCGCTGATGCTCCTCCCGCTGGGCACCCTGCCGCTGCTCGCCGGACTCGCGGGCGGCACCGCCCTGTCGGCGGTCGCGGTCAGTTCGTACGGCTCCGCCCGGATCCGGGTGGTGGCCGGTGCCCTCGTCGCGGGCGACGCGCGGATCCCCGTGTCGGCCCTCGGCGAGGCCGAGGTGCTGGACGCCGAGGAGGCGCGCGCCTGGCGCTCGCACAAGGCGGACACCCGGGCCTTCATGCTGCTGCGCAGCTACATCCCCACGGCGTTGCGCGTGGAGGTCACGGATCCCGAGGACCCGACTCCGTACGTCTATCTGTCGACCCGCGAGCCGCAGGCGCTGGCGGCGGCCCTGAAGGCGGCGGACCCGGCCTGATCGGGAGGGGGCCCGGACCTAGTCCTTCGAATCGTCCGGGCTCTCCGGGCTCTCGGGCAGGGCCTTGTACGGGCGCTCGGGCCGTTCCAGCGGCGGCAGCTCCGTCAGGCGGTCCCAGGAGACCTGCCGCTCGCGCAGGTCCTTCCTGACCCGTTCGGCGAGTTTTCTGGTGTCGCGCCGGTTCATCATCGCGCCGACGGCGGCGCCGATCATGAACGGGACGAGGTTGGGCAGATCGCGCACGGTGCGCTTCATGATCTGCTGGCGCAGCTCGCGCTTCATCTGGCCGCCGAGCGCCGTGTTGACCGTCGTGGGGTGGGCGACGTCGATACCGCGCTCCTCCGTCCAGGACGCGAGGTAGGCGGTGGAGCGCTGGGCGACGTTGCCCGGCGGGCGCAGCCCGTAGACCTCGTGCAGCTCGGCGACGAGCTTCATCTCGATCGCGGCCACACCGGTGATCTCCGCGGCCAGCTCGGCGAGCATGGCGGGCGGAACGGGCATCATGGCCGCCGCGCCGATTCCGGCGCCGACGGTCGCGGTACCCCTGCTCGCACCGGCGATGAGCCGGTCGGCGATCTCATCGGGCCCCAGGCCCGGGAACTGCCTGCGCAGGGTGGTGAGGTCGCGCACAGGGACGCGGGGAGCGGTATCGATGATCAGGTCGGCGATATGACCGATCGCCGCCTTGGCGCTCTCCCCGCCCTTGCGTACGCCCCGTTTCACTGACTTCAGACGGCCTGCCCCGGTCACGGGCTCCGTCCTGTCGGCCTGTCCGGCCCTGTCGGCCGTGCCGACTTCCGCAGCCGCCTCGATGGCCGCGACAGCTGCTTCGACTGCTTCGAGCGAGGCCGGCCGGCCTCGCTCGTCGTCCTGTTCGCCCGGCGTGGGTGGCAGGGCGGACCGCTCGGCAGGCGCTGTTACGCCCTCTGCCGGGCCTGTACCGCCCTGTTGCACCTCCGGCCCGTCCTTGCGCCGGCGGCGCCGCTTCCGGAACGGTGTGTCCCCTGCCACGGCCGACCGGACCTCAGTCGCAGTCGCGGCAGATCGGCTGGCCGTTCTTCTCGCGGGCCAGCTGACTGCGGTGGTGCACGAGGAAGCAGCTCATGCAGGTGAACTCGTCGGCCTGCTTGGGCAGGACCCTTACGGCCAGTTCTTCGTTGGACAGGTCTGCGCCGGGCAGCTCCAGTCCTTCGGCCGCGTCGAATTCGTCGACGTCGACGGCGGACGCCGTCTTGTCGCTCCGGCGAGCCTTGAGCTCTTCAAGGCTGTCCTGATCGACGTCGTCGTCGGTCTTGCGTGGGGTGTCGTAATCCGTTGCCATTTGTCGCTCTCCCCCTCTGGGTGTCTGCGGTGTCTCAGCGCACGTAACGCGTGAGAGGCCGGACTTGTGCCCGACCCGAGGCGGAGATTTTGCCTCACATCAAGGTCTGTTACTCAATCGACACCCAAAAGGACCGCTCGAGAGTGATCGGCTTGGGTGGCGATGGGGACCGTACACGGTCCCAGCGGTGCTGTTTGCCAGCACCACCCCGTGTACTTCCCGTGATATCGGCCCCCGAAAACCCGACTTTTGCCGGATTTCCGGAGGGATCCCTGATCACGGAGCGTGGATGGACGGAAAATCGCTCCTGTGATCGATCGCACACGGCCCCTCCGGGACCGAGTCCCGAAAATTCCGCTCAAAGCGAACAAAAATAATCTGTGTGCATCTCGCCCCGCCCGGCCTCTCAGACGGGCAGTGAGACGCGCATCACAAGACCACCGCCCTCGCGGGGCTCCGCGATGATACGGCCTCCGTGAGCACGCGCGACGGAGCGTGCGATCGACAGGCCGAGGCCCACTCCCTTGTCGCTGCCCGTTCGCTCCGTACGCAGCCGCCTGAAGGGCTCGAAGAGGTTGTCGATCTCGTAGGCCGGCACCACGGGTCCGGTGTTCGTGACGACCATCAGGGCCTGCCCCGGCATCAGCTCGGTGCTGACCTCCACCCAGCCGTCCGCAGGGACGTTGTAGCGCACCGCGTTCTGTACGAGGTTGAGCGCGATCCGCTCCAGCAGGACGCCGTTGCCCTGGACGACGGCCGGGGCCAGCTCGCTGCGCATCTCCACGCCCTTCGCCTCCGCTTCACCCCGCGCCTGGTCCAGCGCGCGGGAAGCCACCTCGGCCAGGTCCACGGGCTTGCGCTCGACGATCTGGTTGTCGCTGCGGGCGAGCAGCAGCAGGCCCTCCACCAGCTGCTCACTGCGTTCGTTGGTGGCCAGCAGGGTCTTGCCCAGCTGCTGGAGCTCCGGGGGTGCCTGGGGATCGGAGAGGTGGACCTCCAGCAGCGTGCGGTTGATGGCCAGGGGGGTGCGCAGCTCGTGCGACGCGTTCCCCACGAACCGCTGCTGTGCGGTGAACGCCCGCTCCAGCCGCTCCAGCATGTCGTCGAAGGTGTCGGCGAGCTCCTTGAGCTCGTCGTCCGGCCCGTCCAGCTCGATGCGGCGGGACAGGTCGGTTCCGGCCACCCTGCGGGCGATGCGGGTGATCCGGCCCAGCGGCGAGAGCACCCGCCCCGCCATGGCGTAGCCGAAGGCGAAGGCGATGACGCTCAGGCCCACGAGGGCCAGCAGCGACCGGTTGAGGAGCGTGTCGAGAGCCTGCTGGCGCTGGTGGTTGACGCAGGCGTTCATGGCGGCGTTGAAGTCGTCCGGGGTCGCCTTGTCGGGCAGATTGCAGACCTCGCTGGTCACCTGCCCGTTGGCGATCTTGAACGGCAGCTCGCTGCCCACATGCAGGGCCTGGGCGGCCAGCATGTAGATGATCGACAGCAGCAGGATGCCCGCGATCAGGAACATGCCGCCGTACAGCAGCGTGAGCCGTATCCGGATGGTCGGGCGCAGCCACGGGTACGGGGGCTCCTGCTGCTTGGGCTCCCAGGTGGGCTTGGGGGGCGCCGCCGCGGGCGGCGGGACGGTGGGCACGGGCGTCAGATCCGGTAGCCGGAGCCGGGCACCGTGACGATCACCGGCGGCTCGCCGAGCTTGCGCCGCAGGGTCATGACGGTGACCCGGACGACGTTGGTGAACGGATCGGTGTTCTCGTCCCAGGCCTTCTCCAGGAGCTGCTCGGCCGAGACGACGGCGCCCTCGCTGCGCATCAGGACCTCCAGCACCGCGAACTCCTTGGGAGCGAGCTGTACCTCCTGATCGTTGCGGAAGACCTCGCGGCGGTTCGGGTCGAGCTTGATTCCCGCGCGCTCCAGGACGGGCGGCAGGGCCACCGTCGTACGGCGGCCGAGGGCCCGGACCCGGGCGGTCAGCTCACTGAAGGCGAAGGGCTTGGGCAGATAGTCGTCCGCACCGAGCTCCAGTCCCTCCACGCGGTCGCTGACGTCCCCCGACGCCGTGAGCATGAGCACCCGGGTGGGCATGCCCAGCTCGACGATCCGGCGGCAGACGTCGTCGCCGTGCACCAGGGGGAGGTCCCGGTCGAGGACCACGACGTCGTAGTCGTTGACCTCGATGCGCTCCAGGGCCGCGGCACCGTCGTACACGACATCGACGGCCATGGCCTCACGGCGCAATCCGGTGGCCACCGCATCGGCGAGCAGCTGCTCGTCCTCCACGACGAGTACGCGCACGGCGCTTCCTTCCTTAGAACTTCACAGCAGAACTTCACAGCGGAACTTCACAGCAGAACTACTTCAAGCGGGACTGCACAACGCTCTCAGCAGACCGGCGGAGCGTCCGGACGGACCCGTGATCCATGATCCGGACCGCGTCTCGGCACGGCCTGTGCGGCTCCATCCTGCCCGTTACGCGTATAAACCGGCGGTAAGACGGTGCTGCCCGACCTGCGGCTTCCGGGAATTCGGAGGATTCCCGGGCCAGTTGAGGTTTCTCTGAGGGTTCGGCCGGGGAGGACGAATTCACACCCGCGATCACGTCTCGTATGTGGCGTGCCACAGGCCCCTCCGTCCCCCGGAGAGTGCGTGATCACCCGCCCTACCGCTTCGGCGGAGGGAAACCCGGGCACACCCCCGTGCCACCGACCCACGATGAGGGGGCGCTTCATGGACGCTTTCACCGCTGGTCTGCTGCAACGCATCCAGACCACCGAGTCCGACCTCACGAAGGCCCGCGAGACGGGCGACGACTTCCTTGTGGATGTCGAGCAGGGCGAGCTGGACGACCTGCACCGTCTCGCTGCCGAGCACGGTGTTCACATCGGCGCCACAAGCGTCTGAGCCGTCACGAGAGGGCCCCGCGATGCCGCATCCGCATCCGCGGGGCCTTTTCGGTTCCGGTGACGCCCACGGCCCGCTCAGCGCCTCTCGCAGGCCCGGGCGGGCCGGGGGTGGGGTCAGTCGTGCCAGGCTCCCAGTTCCTCCAGCATGGCCTGGAGCGGCTCGAAGACTCCGGGGGCCGCGGCCACCGTCAGTCCGCCGTCGGCGGGCAGTCCGGGGCGGCCGCCGGTCAGCGCGCCCGCCTCCCGGGCGATGAGGTCACCGGCCGCGAGGTCCCACGGGTGGAGGCCGCGCTCGTAGTAGCCGTCGAGGCGGCCGGCGGCGACGTCGCAGAGATCGATCGCCGCGGAACCGCCGCGGCGGATGTCCCGCAGCCGCGGGACGAGGACGCGCGCCACGTCCGCCTGGTGCGCGCGGACGTCGGCGACGTAGTTGAAGCCGGTCGACACGAGCGCATGGTCGAGCGGCGGGGCCGGCCGGTGGCGCAGCCGGGCGCCTTCCCCGTAGGCCCCGCCCTTTGCGTACGCACCGCCGCCGAGGACCGCGTGGTAGGTCTCTCGGCGCATCGGGGCCTCCACCACGCCCACGATCCGCTCGCCGTCGCGTTCCGCGGCGACGGAGACGGCCCACGTGGGCAGGCCGTAGAGATAGTTCACGGTGCCGTCGAGCGGGTCGATCACCCAGCGGATACCGCTGCTCCCCTCGGAGCTGGCACCCTCCTCGCCGAGGAAGCCGTCGTCCGGGCGGCGCTCGGACAGGAAGCCGGTGATCAGCTTCTCGGCGGCGATGTCCATCTCGGTGACGACGTCCACCGGGCTGGACTTGGTCGCCGCCACTCCCAGGTCGGCGGGGCGGCCGTCGCGCAGCAGCGCACCGGCGCGGCGGGCGACGTCCAGGGCGAGGTCGAGCAGTTCGGGCAGCAGGGGGTCGGTCACGGCGCTCCCAGGGGTGTGAGGGGTAAGGGTCGAATCGCTCTACGCGTACGGGCTGTCGGCGCCCGCGGCGGCCGGCTTGAGCGCCCGGGCCGGGCAGCAGCCGACCGGGCAGAGGTCGTGGCTCGGCCCGAGCGTCCCGAGCGCGCACCGCTCCCGGCCGAGGCCCTGTTCGGTGGCGGCGCGCTCCAGCACCAGGTCGCGTACGGCCGCCGCGAACCGCGGATCGGCACCGACCGTCGCCGACCGGCGCACCGTGAGCCCGAGCTCCGCCGCCTTCGCCGTGGCCTCGGTGTCGAGGTCGTACAGGACCTCCATGTGGTCCGAGACGAACCCGATGGGTGCCATCACCACGGCGGGGACGCCGTCACCGTGCAGCGACTCCAGGTGGTCGCAGATGTCGGGCTCCAGCCACGGGATGTGCGGGGCGCCGCTGCGCGACTGGTAGACGAGCTGCCAGGGGTACTCGACGCCGGTCCGTGCCGCCACGGCCGCCACGATCAGGCGGGCCACGTCCAGGTGCTCGGCGACGTACGCGCCGCCGTCGCCGTGTGCCTCCACCGGGCCGGAGGTGTCCGCGGCCGCGGTGGGGATGGAGTGGGTGGTGAAGGCGAGGTGCGCGCCGGCCCGCGCCTCCTGCGGCAGCTCGGCCAGTGAGGCGAGGACGCCGTCCACCATCGGCTCGACGAAGCCGGGGTGGTTGAAGTAGTGGCGCAGCTTGTCGACGCGCGGCACCGACAGCCCTTCGGCCTCCAGGACGGCCAGCGACTCGGCGAGGTTCTCGCGGTACTGCCGACAGCCGGAGTACGAGGCGTAGGCGCTGGTCGCCAGGACGGCGATGCGGCGGTGCCCCGCCCGGGCCATCTCGCGCAGGGTGTCGGTCAGGTAGGGCGCCCAGTTGCGGTTGCCCCAGTAGACCGGCAGATCGAGTCCTTGCTCCGCGAAGTCCTTGCGCAGGGCGTCGAGCAGCGCCCGGTTCTGGGCGTTGATCGGGCTGACGCCGCCGAAGAGGAAGTAGTGCTTGCCGACTTCCTTCAGCCGCTCCTCGGGGATTCCCCGGCCGCGGGTCACGTTCGCCAGGAACGGAACCACTTCGTCCGGGCCTTCGGGGCCTCCGAAGGAGAGCAGCAGCAGGGCGTCGTAGGGAGCGGGATCGCGCAGATCGGACATGCCGTCGATCCTGCCACCCGCCCGCGGCCCCACTCCCACCGACATCCGCCCCGTGGTGCCGCCGGGTATGGCGCTGTCCGGTGCGGCGGCCCGCCCGTAAGCTGTATCGGCCACGTTCACCCCTGACATCGCGTGTGATCACGCCGTAGCGGAGCCCCTCTTGCCCAGTCCCTACCGCGCGATCTTCGCCGCCCCCGGTGCCAAGGGGTTCTCCTCGGCCGGCTTCTTCGGCCGGATGCCGTTGTCCATGATGGGCATCGGCGTGGTGACCATGGTTTCCCAGCTCACCGGCCGGTACGGGCTGGCCGGCGCGCTCTCCGCGACGCTCGCGATGTCGGCCGCGGTGGTCGGGCCGCAGGTGTCCAGGCTGGTCGACCGGTACGGACAGCGCCGGGTGCTGCGTCCGGTGACACTCGTCGCGCTGGCGGCCGTGGCCGGGCTGCTGGTCTGCGCGCAGCAGCGGCTGCCGGACTGGACCCTGTTCGTCTTCGCGGCGGGTGCGGGGTGTGTGCCCAGCGTCGGGTCGATGGTCCGGGCGCGCTGGGCGGAGATCTACCGCGGCTCGGCGCGGCAGTTGCACACCGCGTACGCGTGGGAGTCGATCGTCGACGAGGTCTGCTTCATTTTCGGCCCGATCATCTCCATCGGCCTTTCCACCGCCTGGTTCCCGGAGGCCGGTCCGCTGCTCGCCGCCGGGTTCCTGCTGGTCGGAGTGTTCTGGCTGACCGCCCAGCGGGCCACCGAACCGGTGCCGCATCCGCATGCCCGGCACACCACCGGCTCCGCGCTGGGCTCGCGCGGGCTGCAGGTGCTCGTGGTCACCTTCGTGGCGACCGGGGCGATCTTCGGGGCGGTCGACGTGGTGACCGTGGCCTTCGCCGAGGAGCAGGGCCACAAGGCCGCGGCGAGCCTGGTGCTGGCGGTCTACGCGATGGGGTCCTGTCTGGCCGGGGCCCTGTTCGGCCTGCTGCATCTCAAGGGCCGGCCGTCCACCCGGTGGCTGGTGGGAGTGTGTGCGATGGCCGTGAGTATGATCCCCCTCCAACTGGCCGGGAACCTGCCGTTCCTGGCCGTGGCGCTCTTTGTCGCGGGTCTCTCCGTCGCACCGACGATGGTCACGACCATGGCCCTCGTCGAACAGCACGTACCGCGCACCAGACTGACCGAGGGCATGACCTGGACCAGCACCGGGCTCGCCGTAGGCGTGGCGCTCGGCTCCTCGGCCGCCGGCTGGGTGGTCGACGCGTCCGGGGCGAAGGCGGGGTACGCGGTGCCCGCCGTGGCGGGAGCGCTCGCGGCCGCGGTGGCGATCCTGGGGTACCGCCGGCTCACAGGGCCGGTTCCTACGGAAGGGCGCGGGGAAGATGACCGACACCTACGCACGGACGACGACGAGCGCGTGGCGTAACTGGGCGGGGAACGTCACCGCCCGCCCGGTACGGGCCGTGTCCCCCGCCTCCGTGGACGAACTCGCCGAGGCGCTCCGAAGGGCGTCCGAGGACGGTCTTAAGGTGAAGCCGGTCGGCACCGGCCATTCGTTCACCGCGACCGCCGCCACCGACGGGCTGCTGATCCGCCCCGATCTGCTCACCGGGATCCGTGACCTCGACCGCGCGGCGATGACGGTGACCGTCGAGGCCGGCACCCCGCTGAAGCGGCTCAACACCGCGCTGGCCCGCGAGGGGCTCTCGCTCACCAACATGGGCGACATCATGGAGCAGACGGTCGCCGGGGCCACCTCGACCGGCACCCACGGCACCGGCCGCGACTCGGCGTCCATATCCGCGCAGATCCGCGCCCTGGAACTGGTCACCGCCGACGGCACGGTGCTGACCTGTTCGGAGACCGAGAACCCCGAGATCTTCGCCGTCGCCCGGATCGGGCTCGGCGCGCTGGGCGTCATCACGGCCCTCACCTTCGCCGTGGAGCCGGTCTTCCTGCTGACGGCCCGTGAGGAGCCGATGACCTTCGACACGGTCACGGCGGACTTCGATCAGCTGGTGACCGAGAACGAACACTTCGAGTTCTACTGGTTCCCGCACACGGGAAACTGCAACACCAAGCGCAACAACCGGAGCGCGGGCCCCGCGGCCCCGCCCGGGAAGGTGAGCGGCTGGATCGAGGACGAGCTCCTCTCCAACGGCGTCTTCCAGGTCGCCTGCTCCCTCGGCCGGGCGGTTCCCGCCACGATCCCCTCGATCGCCAAGCTCTCCAGCCGGGCCCTGTCGGCACGTACGTACACCGACATCCCGTACAAGGTCTTCACCAGCCCGCGCAGGGTGCGGTTCGTGGAGATGGAGTACGCCCTGCCGCGCGAGGCCGCCGTCCAGGCGCTGCGCGAGGTCAAGGCGATGGTGGACCGCTCGCCGCTGCGGATCAGCTTCCCGGTAGAGGTGCGCACCGCCCCCGCGGACGACATCGCGCTCTCCACGGCCTCGGGCCGGGAGACCGCGTACATCGCCGTCCATCTGTACCGGGGCACGCCCTACCAGGCGTACTTCACGGCGGTCGAACGGATCATGACCGCGCACGGCGGACGCCCGCACTGGGGCAAGGTCAACACCCGTGACGCCGCGTACCTCGCCGGGGTGTATCCGCGTTTCGGCGAGTTCACCGCCGTACGGGACCGGCTCGACCCGGACCGGCTGTTCGCCAACGACTACCTGCGCCGGGTCCTGGGCGACTGACGCCGGACGCTGTCGGCCCCCGCCCGGTCGTGGGCGGAGGCCGACGGCGTCCGGCGAGAGGTGCCGCCCGGACCGCTCACTCCCCGGTGTCGGGGCCGGCCGGTGCGCCGCCCTCCTGTGCCGGGGCGCTGCCGGTGTCCGTCGGGGCGGGGGCGGCGCTGTTGCCGTCGCCCGTGGCCGCCGGAGTGGGCTCGGCCGAGGGAGCCGTGCCGTTCCCGGCGGACTCCGTCGGGGTGGGGGTGGGCGTCGGGTCGGCCGTGGAGGCGCCGCCCCGGTCCGGATCCGGGCTCGTGCTCTGCCCGTCCTGCGGGTCCGCGCCGGGCGCCGTGCCGTTGTCCCGGCCCGGCTCCGTGGCGTTCTCGTCCTGACCGGTGCCGCTGGACGGCGCCGGGTCGGAGGAACCACCCGAGCTCCGGTCGCCGCGCACGACGGAGCCGACGGTGGTCCCCTGACCGCCGCTCAGGTCGTTGCCGGAGACCAGTTCGAACGTGGTGATCCCGATCATCGACACGACGAACACCACGGCCGCCCCGAGGGCCGAGCGCCTCCAGCCGCGGACCCGGGTTCCGTGTGTGGTCGCCTCCGTGAACTCGTCGTCCTGCGGCGACGGCGCCGCGGGGACGGCCGCGACCGGGCGGGTTCCGGCGACGGACCGGATCAGCTGCGTACGGTCCGGGTCGGCGGTCACCTTGCGCAGCACGGTCGTGGCGTCCACCGGCCGCAGCACGGTCGTGGCGTCCACCGGCCGCAGGACGGTCGTGGCGTCCAGCGGTCGCAGCATCGCGGTGGCGTCGGCGGATCCGGCGGCCTCGCGCAGGGCCACCCGCGTCCCGGCGCTCTCCCACGCCGCGTCCGGGTCCCCGCCGTCACGCGTCTGACGCGTGTGGACCGTCACCTCACGGCCCGGGTGCTTCACCTGGACCGTCACCTCGCGGATCTGCTCCCCCGTGCGGCGGAAGAAGTGCTGGAAGACCGAGCCGCCGCAGGTGGCCACGATGCTCATCACTCCGGCGCCGAGAATCGTCCCGTACACGCCCAGTTGGGAGGCCGCCACCGCCGCCGCGACCGCCGCCACCGCACTGCCCGCCACCTGGGGCAGGCTCAGATCTATCCGCCTTTCTCTGGGTTCTCTGTCACTTTCCGGCTTCTGCACCATTTCCAGCCCTTGGTTGACATCTCTCCCACCATGCAACAACAAGGGACATTTGAGCGAAGCGGATAGTTCCGCTTGCGGTGATTCTGTGAAGCAGGACACGCATTGCGGTCATCCCGCCTCCAACCGGGTACCTCAACTCCCGTGCTTCACGAGAAGTTCGGCGGCGCGGCGGTCCACCCCCATGGCCCGAATGGAGTACTGTGGCGAGCCCTGGGGCCGGACTCCCGCACGGAAGTCCGGAACCTTCGGGAGGGGGCCGAAGGAGGCACTCGATCCGGCGGCGCCGCGGCATCGCACGGGGGCCAGCTACGCTGAGTGACCATCGGTTACTTTGCGTTGCACAAGAGGTCACCGTGTCATACCGGCGATCAAGGGCTCACGCCCGACACGCCGGGCAACACGGCAATGTTGTGGCAGGCTGCACCCGGGCAGGCCACACTCGACTAGCGGAAGCAGCGACGCACGTGACGTCGGCAGGCACCACCCGGGAGGTCCCCATGCCCGAACTGCGTGTCGTGGCCGTCTCCAACGACGGCACACGACTGGTGCTCAAGGCTGCGGACAGCACGGAGTACACGCTTCCGATCGACGAGCGGCTGCGAGCCGCCGTGCGCAACGACCGCGCGCGGCTCGGCCAGATCGAGATCGAGGTGGAGAGCCACCTCCGCCCCCGCGACATCCAGGCCCGGATACGAGCCGGTGCCTCCGCGGAGGAGGTCGCTCAGTTCGCCGGGATTCCGGTCGACCGTGTCCGCCGCTTTGAGGGCCCTGTGCTCGCGGAGCGCGCCTTCATGGCCGAGCGGGCCCGGAAGACTCCCGTGCGCCGTCCCGGCGAGAACACCGGCACCGGCCCACAACTCGGCGAGGCGGTGCAGGAGCGCCTCCTGCTGCGCGGCGCCGACAAGGAAACCGTCCAGTGGGACTCGTGGCGCCGCGACGACGGCACCTGGGAGGTCCTCCTGGTGTACCGGGTCGCCGGCGAGCCGCACTCGGCGAGCTGGACCTACGACCCGCCGCGCCGGCTGGTCCAGGCCGTCGACGACGAGGCACGCTCGCTGATCGGCGAGACCGACGACGTCGCCGCGCCCGAGCCCAGTTTCCCGTTCGTCCCCCGGATCGCACGGCTGCCGCGCGACCGGCCGCTGGACCGCGCCCTCGACCGGCAGATGGAGCGCCCCGCGCCGCCTCCGCCGCCGGAGCCGGAGGAGCGCATCGGCGGGGTCACCGCGAGCGAGCGGGATTCGCTCACCAGCCTGCTGGAAGCGGTACCGAGCTTCCGCGGCGACATGGTCGTACCGGAACGGCCCGCACCGCCCGAGCCCCCGGCGCTCGAACCCGCCGTCCACGAGCCGGAGGCGGAGGAGCCGCCCGCCCCCGCGGCCTCGGCGGGCGCGGGTTCCGCCTACGCGGACGTCCTGATGCCGCGCGCGGTAGCCGGTCACCGCGACCGGCTCACCGGGACGACGGACCGGCAGGCCGAGGCGGACGGAGTCCGGCCCGGCCGCCGCGCCGCGGTGCCGAGCTGGGACGAGATCGTCTTCGGCACCCGCCGCAAGAAGCAGGACTGAGAGAGTCCGGGTGACAGCAGCATGACGAGGGCCCGTACGCAGCCGCGTACGGGCCCTCGCGCGCTGTCCCGGCGGAAGCGACGGCCCCCGCGCCGGCCCGTCGGCCTCCTCCTGCGGATCGGGACCTGTGACGAGCCCCGCCGACTCGCTCGCGCGTTCGGATGCGGTGATGATGGGCTTCGTGCGCGCCATCCGCGCGCAGGGGCCGGCACACCCGTAACAACGCCGAGACGGACGTATCATCACAAACCGGACATCCTCTGTCGAGATCACGGAAAATGCGGCGCGGCCGGGACGCTTCACGCGCCTGGTGGTGCAAGCATCTGCACGGGGCGTACACATCCCGTACCGCACAACGGCGCGCCGGCCCCGTTCCCCCGTACGGCCACCACGATGGTCCGAGGAGAGTGTGACGATGACCGAGGCTGCCGCTCGGCGTACACCCGGAACACCTTGCTGGGTGAGCCTGATCGTGCATGGCCTGCACACCACCCAGAACTTCTACGCCGAACTGTTCGGCTGGGAATTCGGGCCCGGGCCCGAACAGCTCGGCCCCTACGTCCGGGCGCTGATCGACGGGAAGGAGGTCGCCGGCATCGGCCAACTGCCGCCCGACCGGCACCTCCCGATCGCCTGGACGACCTATCTGGCCACCGACGACGCCGACCTCACCGCGGAGACGATTCGCGCCTGCGGCGGCACGGTCGGTGTCGGACCGCTCGACGCAGGGGAGGCGGGCCGGATGGCCATCGCCTCCGATCCGGGCGGGGCCGTGTTCGGGATCTGGCAGGCGGCCGCGCACGTGGGCAGCGCGCTGGCGGGAGCTCCGGGAACCCCGGTGTGGAACGAGCTGGTGACCCGGGAGACATCAACGGTCGCCAAGTTCTACCAGGCGGTCTTCGGCTACGAGAGCGAAGCGGTCGTCTCGGCCGACTTCGACTACCAGACCCTCCACCTCGACGGCCGTCCGGTGGCCTCGCTGCACGGCGTCGGCCACGCTCTGCCACGCGACCGGGGCCCGCACTGGATGACGTACTTCGAGGTGGACGACACGGACGCGGCCGCGCAGCGCGTGGTGGAGCTCGGCGGGCACATCCTCCAGCCGCCCAGGGAAGGGTCCAGTGGCAGGGTGGCCACGGTCGCGGACCCGGAGGGCGCGGCGTTCACGATCGTGCGGTCGGCGGGGCGCTGAGCCGTACGTTCACCGGCCCGGGGTACGCACCCCGGGCGCCCTGGCGGTAACCAGCAGACCGGCGGGCCGGACAGGCCGCGCCGACCATGCGGTGGCGCCCCTCGGCGGCGTCCTCTCGCTTCGGCCGGCGGACTACGGCACGGTCAGAGTCGAGCTGCTACGGAAACCCTCGGTGCGGAACGCTCCTGTGGCATGAACGGGCGGTACTGCTGGCGGCCGAGATGCGTTCGAGGTTCGGTCTGCCTGGCATGCCGTTCGAGACCGCTGAGCTCTTCCGCGACAAACTGAAGACGAAGGAGGCCGTGCGTGCTGCCGACGCCGCGGCCGTTCCGGAATTCATCGCACTCGACACCCCGGAAGACCTGGCAGGGCTCGACTGGCGCCTCGGCCGCAAGGTCATCAAGAGCCGGCGCGGTCTGGCTGCCAAGGATCTCTACATGGTCGACACCCTGGAGGATGCCCGTCGCGTGGTCGCTCGCCTCGACCTCTCCGGCGGGCACTACGAGCTGGAGGACCTCGTAACCGGCCGGATCTACCACTGCGACTCAGTCGCGCAGGACGGGAAGATCAGGTTCACCAGCATCGGCAAGTACCTTGCCGACCCCGCCAGTTATGCGCCGGGCAGCATTTTCGGCACGGTCCTGGTAAGCGAGGGTGAGCTGTCGAAGCGGATCAACGAGTTGAACGAGTCAGTCCTCTCGGCGCTGGGCATCAGGGACGGGACCACGCACCTGGAACTGTTCCACACGCCCGAGGACCGGCTCGTCTTCTGCGAGGTCGCCGGGCGCCCCCCGGCGGCATCATCCCACCGGTGACCGAGTGGCAGTACGGCTTCAACATCACCGAAACACAGATCAGGATTGACGCCGGCCTCGACATCTCGTTGGGTTCCGCCCCGGCTGCCCAGGACGGCGGCACCTGCGGGTTCATCGCCTTCCATCCCGGCGGCGGTACACACCGCACCATCGATCCGCAGCGATTCACCGCACCGGGCATCGTGGAACACCTCACCCACGGCGGCGCCGGTAACGGCCACGGCGGTGTGCGCCACTCCACGGACTTCCTCGACTCCTACGTGGTCAGGGCCCCGGATGACGCCACCCTCCTGCGCCGGATCGCCGACATCGAGGATGAGTATCGCGGTTGAGCACGCTGCCCACAACGGGCCGCGAGGCTCCTCCGCCACCGACCCGTACAGTCCCATGATCAGAAGGACTTCCGGCAATGGAAGTTCACCGACACACCGCACCATCCTCGGAGTTGGGCCATGGCAGAGCAGGCACGCTCGCGCATTTCGGCGTACGGAATCGCCACGATGGAGAACCAACTGCTGCTGACCCGGCTCTCGGAGGCTTCACCCGTGTTCCTCCCCGGTCTGTGGCACCTCCCGGGCGGCGGGATCGACCCCGGCGAGCAGCCGCAGGAAACGCTGGTGCGCGAACTGTACGAGGAGACCGGACTCGAAGTCCTCGACTCCGACCTGGTCGATGCGCGCAGCTACACAGCCCATCGGCTCGGTGTGCACTGGCACCTCGTGGGGCTTTTCTATCGCATCGACCTCAAGCCCGGCACGGTGCAGGTCACCGAGAGCAACGGATCAACTGCCGAGGTCCGCTGGATGCCGCTGGCCGACCTCACGGACTCGGTACTGTCCCCCGCGGCCATCGACAGCCTTGACATGATCGGTCGATCGTAGGCGGGTCGGCTGCACGGCCGAGCCGGACGGGGATCCACTTCGTTGCCGGAGCGATGAGTTGGGGTCAGGTGGATGACACGGGGAGGACGTCCGGGGACAGCGCGCCCACGCGAGCGGACGCGGCAGTCATTCGGCGCCGGTGGTGGCGACGGCAGAGAACCTCGTAACCGACCTCGCCCACCGCACGGTTCACGTCACCGACCACGACCTGCGCCCCCTCGACGACCATCTCGCCCTCTATGGTCCGCGCGTTGTGCGTGGCACGGGCTCCACACCAGCAGAGAGCCTCGACCTGCAGCTGCTCGATCCGGTCCGCCAACTCGATCAGTCGCTGCGAACCAGGGAACAACCGGGTACGGAAGTCCGTCGTGATGCCGAAAGCGAAGACGTCCATCTCCAGGTCGTCCACGACGCGGGCCAACTGGTCGATCTGCTCCGGGGCGAGGAACTGCGCCTCGTCGACGATCACGTAGTCCACCCTGCCGCCCTGGGAGAGCTGGCCGACGAGGTACGCGTACAGGTCCATGCCCTCGGAGGCCTCGACCGCCTCCGTCACCAGGCCCAGCCGGGAGGACAGCTTCCCCTCCCCCGCCCGGTCGTCGCGGGTGAAGATCACGCCTTGGAGCCCACGCGCCGAACGGTTGTGTCCGATCTGGAGGGCCAGCGTGCTCTTTCCGCAGTCCATCGTTCCGGAGAAGAACACAAGCTCGGGCATGAGGGGTTGAGCACCTTTCGGAATGGGCCGGGAGGGGGCGGAACGGGGCGGCAGGGGCTAGGTACGCACTTCGAGGAGCGGGACCAGCTGCTCGACGGGGGTCATCGAGCCGTGCATGCCCACCATCGCGGACTCGTGCGGCTCGTTGACGGACGCGGTGATCACCACGTCGTCGTGGGCGGCCGCGACCACGTCGCCGATCCTGCCCCGCACCCGGTCGTCGACCCGCGGGCCGAACCAGCCCGCCTCGACGGCCTCGTCACGGCTCGCCACCCAGAACTGTTCGCCGAGCACCTCGCGCCAGACGGTCAGCACATCGGCCTCGGCGCCCGGGACGGCGTAGACATGGCGGGCGCGGCCCTCGCCGCCGAGCAGCGCGACGCCGGCGCGCAGCTCCCAGTCCTCGTCGAAGTCGATCCTGGACTGTTCGTCGAACGGGATGTCGATCATGCCGTGGTCGGCGGTGATGTACAGCGCCGAACGCGGCGGGAGCTGCTCGGCCAGGCGCCGGGCCAGTCCGTCGACGTACATCAGCTGACCGCGCCAGGCGTCGGAGTCGACGCCGAAGCGGTGCCCCTTGCCGTCGACCTCGCTGTAGTACGTGTAGACGAGGGACCGGTCACCGGCGGCCAGCCGCTGGGCGGCCACGTCCATGCGCTCCTCACCGGTGAGCCGGCCGAGGAACGAGCCGCCGCTGAGCGCGACCTTGGTCAGCGGGGTCTGCTCGAAGGTGGGGGCGGAGACCTGGGCGGTACGCACTCCGGCGGCGTCGGCCAGCTGGAAGACGGTCGGGTACGGCTGCCAGACCTTCGGCGGGGTCCACGGCTTCCAGCGGAGCTGGTTCATCAGCGCGCCGGTCTCCGGATTGCGGGCCGTGTAGCCGGGCAGGCCGTGCTCGCCCGGCGGGAGCCCGGTGCCGACCGACGCCAGCGAGGTCGCGGTGGTGGCCGGGAAACCCGCGGTGACCGGGCGGCCCGTGCCACCGCGTGAGGTGGGCAGGAGGGAGTACAGGAAGGGCGCCTCGTCCGGGTGTGCCTTGATCTGCTCCCAGCCGAGGCCGTCGATCAGGAAGACGCAGTTGCGGTCGGCGGGGGTCAGCTCGGGGATCGCCGCGGTGAAACCGGGGACGCCCTGTCCCGCGACGAGGGTGGGGAGCAGATCGGCCAGCGAGCCGCTGCCGTACTCCGGCACGGGGGCGGAATCGACGGGCAGGAGTACGGGGTCCTGCCAGGCCGGGTGGGCCATCAGCGGCCGGCCGCCGCGGTCGCGGCCGTGGCCTCGGACAGTGCCTGGGCGAACGCGAGGGTCTGGCGCACGGTGTCGGGGCCGTCACCGGCCTCGCTGACCCGCAGGCTCAGGTCGTCGGCGGTGGAGCTGCCGGTGTAGCCGTGGTCGGCCTCGCAGTTGGGGTCGCCGCAGGCGGCGGGCTCCAGGTCGATCCGGGAGACCGCGCCCCAGCCGATGGTCAGGACGACCTCGCGGGGCAGCGTGCCCGGGACGTACTTCTCCGGGTTGGCCACGACCCGGCTGACCACGACCGAGGAGATCCGGTCGAGTTTGACCGACTCGGTGGAGGTGGTCGCGTACGGCGTCGGGGAGCTGGTGTCGGCGTTCTGCTCGTCGGTGTGGCTGACGACGAAGCGGGTGTCCGTGAGCACCAGCACCGTGACGTGCCTGCGCACCTCGTTGGAGTCGAAGGTCGTCTCCTGGTGCACCAGGTACGAAGCGACCGGCTCACCGCCCACGGCGGCCTCCACCGCCTCGGCCACGAGGGCCGGGTAGTAGCCACTGCGCTCGATCGCCGCGCGCAGCCCCTGGGTCGTCGTACCGGTCTTAGCCATACGCACCATCCTACGGGGGGCTGATGGCTGCCGGGGACGTCCTGCCGCCCCCGGCAGGACGGGGACGGCAGGCGGCGCAGGTCAGTAGTTCGACAACCGGCGGGGGCCGAGGTCGGTCCGGGCCGGGGGCGGCGAGAGCCGGACGCTCGCTCCGAGGACGGTCAGGCCGTGGGTGGCGACCACGACCGGTTCCAGGGCGATGGAGACCACCTCGGGGTGGTCGTCGACCAGCCGCGAGACCCGCAGCAGCAGTTCCTCCAGCGCGGCGGTGTCCACGGGCGCCGAGCCGCGCCAGCCGAAGAGGACCGGAGCCGCCCGGATGGACCGGATCAGTTCGGCCGCGTCGCGGTCGGTGGCGGGGACCAGGCGATGCGCGGTGTCGCCGAGGAGTTCCGAGGGTGCGCCCGCCAGGCCGAAGGAGAGGACGGCGCCGGCCGCCGGGTCGATGGTGGCCCGCACGACGGTGTCGACGCCGCGTGGGGCCATCGACTGCACGACGGGCCGGAGCTCGGCGGGCTTGCCGAGCAGCTCGGTCAGTTCGCCGTACGCCCGGCGCAGCGCGGCCTCGCCGTCGAGGTCCAGGCGGACTCCGCCGAGGTCGGCCCGGTGACGCAGATGGGGTGCGGTCGTCTTCAGCGCCACCGGGTAGCCGAGCCGCGCCGCCGCGGCCACGGCTTCCTCCGGGCCGGGGGCCGGGAGGGTGGGCCGGACCGTGATGCCGTAGCAGGCCAGGAGTTCACGGGCCTCGTCGTGCTCCAGGGGCCTGCCGCGCGGATCGGGGTCCCGGCCGAGCAGGGTGTCGATGAGGGCGGCCGCGGCCGGTTCGTCGATGGTGTCGTCGAGGAACTCGGGCACCTTTCCGGGTACGGCGGCCTGGCGTCGCCACTGGGCGTACCGCACGGCTTCGGCGAGCGCCCGGACCGCACGTTCGGCGGCGGGATAGGCGGGGATCCGTCCGACGGTACGGGGGGCGTCGGGGGCGGGGTCGTCAGCGGCCTTGTCGCCGTCAGCGGCCTTGTCGGGGGCGGGGGCCGCCGGGGCGGTGGCCGGACGGCCCGCGGGGCGCCCCGGTACCCCGATGGCGGGCGACGCCGTTGCCGGACGCTGCTGCGCCACCGTGCTGGTCGCGGCGGCCAGCGCCTCCGCGAGGCCGCCGATCTCCACATGGACCACGGCCACCGGCTTGGCCGGACCGGTCGCGGCCGCCGCGTGCAGGGCCGTGGCCAGGACCTCTCCGTCGCCCGTCTCCGCCTCGCCGTTCTCGCCCACCCACGGGATCGCGGTCACGACGACCGCGTCGCAACCGTCATCGGCCAGCGCCTCGGCCAGCGCGTCCCGGAAGTCCTGCGGGGTGGCGGCCGTGGTGAGGTCGACGGGCGGGCGCGGGCGCAGCCTCTCCGCCAGGCAGGCGTCGTACGTGAGCAGCCCGAGGGACTCCGAGTTGCCGAGGATCGCGACCCGCCCACCGGCCGGGAGCGGCTGGTCGGCGAGGAGCAGGCCCGCGTCGACCATCTCGGTCACCGTGTCGACGCGGATCACGCCCGCCTGCCGCATCAGCGCGGAGACCGTCGCGTCCGGGATCCGGCTCACGGGGACCGCGTGGCCGGGCGGCGTGGAGCCGCTGTGCCGGGCGCCCTTCACCACGACGACCGGCTTCACGGCGGCGGTCCGCCGGGCGAGGCGGGTGAACTTGCGGGGGTTGCCGAGCGACTCCAGGTACAGCAGGGCGACGTCGGTGTCCGGGTCCTCGTACCAGTACTGGAGGAAGTCGTTGCCGGAGATGTCGGCTCGGTTGCCGGCCGAGATGAAGGTGGAGAGGCCCGCGCCACGCCGGTAGAGCCCGGAGAGCAGGGCGATGCCGATCGCGCCGGACTGGGTGAACAGGCCGATGCGCCCGGAGGCGGGCCGCTCGGGCGCGAGGGAGGCGTTGAGCCGGACCGCCTCGGAGTTGTTGATGATGCCGAAGGCGTTCGGGCCGATGATCCGCATGCCGTACGAGCGGGCCTGGCGCACCAGTTCGCGCTGGCGTTCGCGGCCCTCGGCCCCCCACTCGGCGTAGCCGGCGGACAGGACGACGAGCCCCTGGACACCGTGTTCCCCGCAGTCCGCGACGGCCTCGGGCACCCGGTCGGCCGGTACGGCGACGACGGCGAGGTCGACCGGTTCACCGATCTCGCCGAGGGAGCGGTGGGCGGGCACGCCGTCGATCGTGGCCTGATCGGCGGCGAACGCGCTGTTCACGGCGTAGGTGCGGCCGGTGAAGCCGGCGCCCAGGAGGTTGCGCAGGACCGTACGGCCGACACCGCCGGGGGTGCGGCCGGCGCCGATGACGGCGACGGAGCCCGGGGCGAGCAGCCGCTGCACGGACCGGGCCTCGGCGCGCTGTTCGCGGGCGCGCTGGACGGCGAGGGACTCGGCGGTCGGTTCGAGGTCCAGGGTGAGGTGGACCGAGCCGTCCTCGAAGCTGCGCTGCTGGGTGTACCCGGCGTCCCGGAACACCTTGATCATCTTGTTGTTGGCGGGCAGCACCTCGGCGGCGAACCGCCGGATGCCGCGTTCGCGGGCGACGGCCGCGATGTGTTCGAGCAGGGTCGAGGCGACGCCGCGGCCCTGATGCGCGTCCTGGACGAGGAAGGCGACCTCCGCCTCGTCGGCCGGCGCGGACGCGGGCCTGCCCTGGGCGTTGATCCGGTCGAAGCGGACGGTGGCGATGAACTCGCCGCCCACCGTGACGGCCAGTCCCACCCGGTCGACGTAGTCGTGATGGGTGAAGCGGTGGACGTCCTTGGCGGAGAGCCGGGGGTAGGGAGCGAAGAAGCGGTAGTACTTCGACTCGTCGGAGACCTGCTCGTAGAAGCTGACCAGCCGGTCGGCATCGTCCGTGGTGATGGGCCTGATGCGCGCGGTGCCACCGTCGCGGAGCACCACGTCCGCCTCCCAGTGATCGGGGTAGGCGTGATGCGGACTCTGCTCCGGAGAGGGCTGCATGGGCAAAGCGTACGGCTCCGGCAGCGGTCGCGTGGGGGCCGGGGCCGGGGCAGTCTGAGGGTGGCCGGGCGACGGTGCGGCGCGGGTGGAAAGGCGG
Source organism: Streptomyces sp. NPDC050422 (assembly GCF_044458665.1). Classification (NCBI taxonomy): domain Bacteria; kingdom Bacillati; phylum Actinomycetota; class Actinomycetes; order Kitasatosporales; family Streptomycetaceae; genus Streptomyces; species Streptomyces sp. NPDC050422. The sequence continues at coordinate 85,322 of NZ_JBITIE010000001.1, read as the reverse complement.
TCCGCGGGTCGGCCGGAGCACCGCGCACTGCATGAGAGACTGGTCTAGACAACCATTGATTCGTGAAGGGCAGAACCATGGCTGAGCGCCGCGTCAACGTCGGTTGGGCCGAGGGCCTGCACGCCCGCCCCGCTTCCATCTTCGTCCGTGCCGCCACGGCTTCCGGCATCCCCGTGACCATCGCCAAGGCCGACGGCAACCCGGTGAACGCGGCCTCCATGCTCGCGGTGCTCGGTCTCGGCGCGCAGGGCGGCGAGGAGATCGTGCTCGCCTCCGAGGCGGACAACGCCGAAGCCGCTCTGGACCGTCTGTCCAAGCTGGTCGCCGAGGGGCTCGACGAGCTTCCGGAGACCGTCTGATCCCGACAGGTCACGACCGCGGGAATTCCTGCGAAAGAGCCGCGGCACCCTTGACCGGGAGCCGCGGCTCTTTTGTGTTCCGTAAAGCGACAGGGGTCGCCGAACGGCTCCGCAGAGATGAATTCGGGCAGCAGGAAGAAGACCCGGCTGAATTCCTCTTCTTTGTATACGGCGCAATTGTTAATGCCGGCCGCTCGGGGTGTTTACGGCATGTTGCGAAGTTCTCACCCGACCGGGGTGGCGCAGCCGGTACGCGGCGGTGGCCCGCTCCGCGTGCTGGGCGGTCAGGGACCTCGCCCTCTCCGCGTCACCGCGCGCCACGGCATCCACGATGGCCCCGTGCTCGGCCCAGGAGTCGGCCGGACGGACCGGATGCTCGATCGCGTACATCCAGGCGGTCTTGTGCCGCAGCTGGGTGAGCAGCGCGATCAGGCCGGGACTGCCGGATGCCTGTGCGAGCGTCTCGTGGAACCATGCGCCCAGGGAGCGCAGGTCCTCGCCCTCGCCCCGGCGGGCGCGCTCCTGGCCGAGCCTGACCAGGCCGCGCAGCACCTTGAGGTGTGCGTCCGTACGGCGATGGGCCGCCCGGGCCGCGCCCAGCGGCTCCAGCAGCGTCCGGACCTCCAGGAGGTCGGCGGCCTCCTGCTCGGTGGGCTCGGCGACGCAGGCTCCGGCGTGCCTGCGGGTGACCACGAACCCCTCGGACTCCAGGGTGCGCAGCGCTTCCCGTACCGGGACACGGGAGACCCCGTAACGACGTGCGAGCACCTCCTCGGTGAGTCGGCTGCCGCGTTCGAAGACACCCGAGACGATGTCTTCACGGATTGCCGTGCATACCGAATGCGCCGGAATGCGCATGTCCGAACCTCCGCCTTAATCCCCGTGAAACACGGCCGATCGACGCCTGTCCTGCGACTCTATTGCAATGCGGTCGCATTTCCGACGGCGGGTGGAAATTCATGAATATCTTTTGGCCCGGGGCCCTTCGGGCACGACGGGTGCGGAGCCTCGCGGACCGGTGCGGATCGGACACGGCGAAGGCCCCGGCATGATGCCAGGGCCTTCGCCGAACGGGCTTCGGATCGGTCAGACCGAGACGCCGTGGGCGCGCAGATAGGCGACCGGGTCCATGTCGGAGCCGTACGAGGGCGTGGTGCGGGCCTCGAAGTGGAGGTGCGGGCCGGTCGTGTTGCCGGTGGAGCCGGAGAGGCCGATCTGCTCGCCTACGGCGACGCTCTGGCCGACGGACACGCCGATCGAGGAGAGGTGGCCGTACTGGGTATACGTGCCGTCCGTCATCCGCAGCACGATGTTGTTGCCGTACGCGCCGCCCCAGCCGGCCTCGACGACCGTACCGGCGCCGACGGCGACGACGGAGCTGCCGGACGCCGCGTGGAAGTCGATGCCGGAGTGGCTGCCGGAGGACCAGAGCGAGCCACTGGACTCGTAGCCGGTGCTCACGTACGAACCGGCGACGGGGAGCTGGAAGGAGCCGAGCCGGGCGCGCTCGGCGGAACGGGCCGCGCGGGCGGCGCTCTCGCGGGCCTCCTCGGCGCGGGCGGCGGCCTTCGCCTTCGCTGCGGCCTCGGCCTTCGCGGCCGCCATCTTCCTCGCCTCGGCCTTCTTCTCGGCCTCGGCCTCGTCCTTGGCCTTCTTCTCGGCGACGTCGGCCTGGTGCTGCTGCGCGGCCGCCTGTGCGTCGATCCGGTCGGCGAGGACGTTCTGGATGGCGATGACCTGGGTGAGGCCGGTCTCGCCGGCGGCGGGGGTCTCGGTGTCCGCGGCGAGGGCCGGGGATGCCAGTCCGCCGATGACGCCGGTGGTGGCCAGGGTCGCGACGCCGACGGCCTTCGCGCCGCTGCGCGTCAGACGGCCCGGGGCACGGTGCTTCCCGGTGGCACGGGTGAACGCCATGAAGTGGCTGGTTCCTTTCCTTCCTTCTCGCCTACCGGGTTAGCTGACGGGTTCGGAGCAGGAAGGTCTCCTACGGATCCCTGCGCCTCGTACGAGGCACCGGCATCCGATTCACCCCAGGGACTGCGTGGGTCCCCGGCTCCCCGGGCTCACGCCTGACGGGGACTCGGCGATGACTGCCCGGTACGTCGCGGATGCGGCATACGAGTGACGGACAGCCGGGCCGACGCTAAGCCGGGGCACTTCCCCCCACCAAACGGACAGGCCGTTTTGTCGCGCATCCCACAGGGCAGACAGGCAACCTCTCCCACAAAGCAGGCAAAACGGAAGGTCCTGGTGGATGCCACTCCGCCAGGACCTTCCGTCCACGCTTCCGCGCACTCTTCCGCTTGCCCCGGTATCGGGCGAAGTGGCCGCTCGGCTCAGCCGGTGACGACCGACACCTCACCGATGCCGAGCGCCCGGACCGGGTCGGCGATCTGCGCGGCGTCCCCGACCAGCACCGTGACCAGCCGGTCCGCCGGGAAGGCGTTGACCACGGCCGCCGTCGCCTCCACCGTGCCGGTGTCGGCGAGGCGCGCGTAGAGGTGCGCCTGGTAGTCGTCCGGGAGATGCTGTTCGACCTGGTCGGCGAGGGTTCCCGCGACGGAGGCCGCCGTCTCGAACTTCAGCGGGGCGACACCCACGAGGTTCTGCACGGCCGTCTCGCGCTCGGCGTCCGTCAGCCCTTCGGCCGCCAGGGTCCGCAGGACCTTCCACAGGTCCTCCAGCGCCGGGCCGGTGGACTCCGTGTCCACGGAACCGCTGATGGCGATCATCGCGGCGCCCGTCGCCCCGGAGGCGGAGTCCGGGGCCGAGGAGCGCAGCACCTGGGCGAAGGCCCGCACGCCGTAGGTGTAGCCCTTCTCCTCGCGCAGCACCCGGTCGAGCCGGGAGGTGAGCGTGCCACCCAGGCAGTAGGTGCCCAGCACCTGGGCCGGCCAGACGCTGTCGTGCCGGTCGGCGCCGATGCGGCCGATCAGCAGCTGCGTCTGCACCGCGCCGGGACGGTCGACGATCACCACACGGCCGGTGTCGTCGGCGGTGATCGGCGGAACGGGGCGGGACTCGGCGGTGTTGCCCGACCAGTCACCGACGGTGTCGGCGAGCAGGGCATCCAGATCGATGCCCGTGAGGTCACCGACGACCACGGCGGTCGCGGTGGACGGGCGCACGTGGGCGTCGTAGAACTCACGCACGGCCGCGGAGTCGATCCGGGCCACGGTCTTCTCGGTGCCCTTGCGCGGCCGCGACATACGGGCCGTGGCCGGGAAGAGCTCCTTGGAGAGCTGCTTGGCGGCACGCCGGGCCGGGTTGGCCTGCTCGTGCGGGATCTCGTCCAGGCGGTTGCCCACCAGCCGCTCGATCTCGCTGTCGGCGAAGGCCGGTGCCCGCAGCGCCTCGGCGACCAGGCCGAGGGCCTTGGCCAGCCGGGAGGCCGGAACCTCCAGGGAGACCCGGACGCCGGGGTGATCGGCGTCGGCGTCCAGGGTGGCGCCGCAGCGCTCGAGCTCGGCGGCGAACTCCTCGGCGCTGTGCTTGTCGGTGCCCTCGGACAGGGCGCGCGACATGATCGTGGCGACCCCGTCCAGGCCCTCGGGCTCGGCGTCCAGCGGTGCGTCGAGGAAGATCTCGACCGCGACGACCTGCTGGCCGGGGCGGTGGCAGCGCAGCACCGTGAGGCCGTTGGGCAGAGAGCCGCGCTCGGGCGCGGGGAAGGCCCAGGGCCTGGCCACGCCGGGGGCGGGCTGGGGGTGGTACTCCATCGAAACTCCAGTCGCGGCAGCGTCGGTCACTTGTCCGCTCCTTCGTGCGCGTCGGTGTCGGTGGCGGCTTCGTCCGCCTCTTCGGCGGCGGGTTCGACCGGCTCGTAGACCAGCACCGCCCGGTTGTCGGGCCGCAGCTGGGCCCTGGCGGCCGCCTTGACCTCCTCCGCGGTCACGTCGAGCACGCGGTGCACGGCGGTCAGGGCGAGCTGCGGGTCACCGAACAGCACGGCGAACCGGCACAGTTCGTCGGCGCGGCCCGAGACGGTACCGAGACGGTCCAGCCACTCGCGCTCCAACTGGGCCTGAGCGCGCTCCATTTCCTCGGGCGTGGGGCCCTCCTCGGCGAACCGGGACAGCTCCTCGTCGACCGCGGTCTCGATCTGCGCCACCTCGACGCCACCGGACGTCTTGACGTCCAGCCAGCCTAGCGAGGGCGCCCCCGCGAGCCGCAGCAGCCCGAATCCGGCCGCGACGGCCGTCCGGTCGCGGCGGACCAGGCGGTTGTGCAGCCGGGACGACTCGCCACCGCCCAGGACGGTCAGCGCGAGGTCCGCGGCGTCGCACTCGCGGGTGCCGTCGTGCGGCAGCCGGTAGGCGGCCATCAGCGCACGCGCCGGGACCTCCTCGCGGACCTCCTCGCGCAGCTGGCCGCCGATGATCTCGGGCAGCGCGCCGTCCCGCGGCGGCTGCTTGCCGTCGTGCGAGGGGATGGTGCCGAAGTACTTCTCGATCCAGGCGAGCGTCTGCTCGGGGTCGATGTCACCGACGACGGAGAGCACCGCGTTGTTGGGCGCGTAGTACGTACGGAAGAAGGTCCGCGCGTCCTCGAGTGTCGCGGCGTCCAGGTCGGCCATGGAGCCGATCGGGGTGTGGTGGTACGGATGGCCCTCCGGGTACGCGAGCGCCGTCAGCCGCTCGAACGCGGTGCCGTACGGGACGTTGTCGTAGCGCTGGCGGCGCTCGTTCTTGACGACGTCGCGCTGGTTCTCCATGGACTCCTCGTCGAGCGCGGCGAGCAGTGAGCCCATCCGGTCGGCCTCGAGCCACAGGGCCAGCTCCAGCTGGTGCGTCGGCATCGTCTCGAAGTAGTTGGTCCGCTCGAAGCTGGTGGTCCCGTTGAGGGAGCCGCCTGCGCCCTGCACCAGCTCGAAGTGTCCGTTCCCCTTGACCTGGCCGGAGCCCTGGAACATCAGGTGCTCGAAGAGGTGAGCCAGACCGGTGCGTCCCTTGACCTCGTGGCGCGAACCGACGTCGTACCAGAGGCACACCGCGGCGACCGGGGTCAGATGGTCCTCGGAGAGCACCACGCGCAGGCCGTTGGCCAGACGGTGCTCGGTCGCTGTCAAGCCGCCGGAGCCGGCCTGGGCTGTGGCCGTGTGACCCATGGGCATGTACGTCCCTTCGATCGCGATACTGGTTTTACTGCGAGACCTGCCACTGTAAGCAAGCGCACCGGCACCTGGCGAAGTTCCCGTGCCGCGTAAGTTAGCGGGAAAGAGGGTTCCGACCGCCTCGGGACGGGTGGAGAACGCCCTTTGGGACGGGTCGAGGTCCGCGTTGTCAGTGGGGCGGTCCACAATGGTGCGCGTCAGAACCTGAGGTTGCCCGAACAGAATCCGTGAAGGAGTCGCAGCAGCGATGGCCCGCCGCAGCACGAAGACCCCGCCGCCGGTCGACTTCGAGGAGAAGATCCTCGACATCGACGTCGTCGACGAAATGCAGGGCTCCTTCCTCGAGTACGCGTACTCGGTGATCTACTCACGGGCCCTGCCGGACGCCCGTGACGGCATGAAGCCGGTGCACCGCCGCATCGTGTACCAGATGAACGAGATGGGCCTGCGCCCGGACCGCGGCTTCGTGAAGTGCGCCCGCGTGGTCGGCGAGGTCATGGGTAAGTTGCACCCGCACGGCGACGCGTCGATCTACGACGCGCTGGTGCGGATGGCGCAGCCGTTCTCCATGCGGCTACCCCTCGTCGACGGGCACGGGAACTTCGGCTCGCTCGGCAACGACGACCCGCCGGCCGCCATGCGGTACACCGAGTGCCGGATGGCCGACGCGACGTCGCTGATGACGGAGTCGATCGACGAGGAAACCGTCGCCTTCCAGTCGAACTACGACGGCCAGGAGCAGGAGCCGGTCGTTCTGCCGGCTGCCTACCCGAACCTCCTGGTCAACGGCGCGACCGGGATCGCCGTCGGCATGGCGACCAACATGCCGCCGCACAACCTGGGCGAGGTCATCGCCGCCGCCCGGCATCTGATCAAGCATCCGGGCGCGGACCTGGAGACCCTGATGCGGTTCGTCCCCGGTCCCGACCTGCCGACCGGCGGGCGGATCGTGGGCCTCGGCGGCATCAAGGACGCCTACGCGGCCGGCCGCGGCTCGTTCAAGATCCGCTCCACGGTCACCGTGGAGAACGTCACTCCGCGCCGCAAGGGCCTGGTCGTCACCGAACTGCCCTTCACCGTCGGCCCGGAGAAGGTGATTGCCAAGATCAAGGACCTGGTCTCGGCGAAGAAGCTCCAGGGCATCGCCGACGTCAAGGACCTCACCGACCGTTCGCACGGACTGCGTCTGGTCATCGAGATCAAGAACGGGTTCGTCCCCGAGGCCGTGCTGGAGCAGCTCTACAAGCTGACGCCGATGGAGGAGTCCTTCGGCATCAACAACGTGGCACTGGTCGACGGACAGCCGCTCACGCTGGGTCTCAAGGAGCTCCTCGAGGTCTACCTCGACCACCGCTTCGACGTGGTGCGCCGGCGCAGCGAGTTCCGGCGGACCAAGCGCCGCAACCGGCTGCACCTGGTCGAGGGCCTCCTGATCGCCCTGATCGACATCGACGAGGTCATCCGCCTCATCCGCTCCAGCGACAACTCGGCCCAGGCCAAGGAGCGGCTCATCGAGCACTTCTCGCTGAGCGAGATCCAGACCCAGTACATCCTGGACACGCCGCTGCGCCGGCTGACCCGGTTCGACCGGATCGAGCTGGAGAGCGAGCGCGACCGGCTCGACGCCGAGATCGCCGAGCTGACCGCGATCCTCGAGTCGGACACCGAGCTGCGCAAGCTCGTCTCCACGGAACTGGCCGTGGTCGCGAAGAAGTTCGGCACCGACCGGCGCACGGTCCTGCTGGAGTCGGCCGGTTCGCAGGTCGCCTCGGTGCCGCTGGAGGTCGCGGACGACCCGTGCCGGGTGCTGCTGTCCTCGACCGGTCTGCTGGCACGTACGGCCAACGACGACCCGATCGTCTTCGCCGAGGACGCCAAGCGCGCCAAGCACGACGTGATCGTGTCGGCGGTGCCGGCCACGGCGCGCGGTGATGTTGGCGTGGTGACGTCGACCGGGCGGCTGTTGCGGCTCGCGGTGATCGATCTGCCCCAGTTGCCGGACACCCATGCGGCGCCCAACCTGTCGGGCGGGGCCATGGTCGGGGAGTTCCTCACGCTGGAGGCGGACGAGGAGGTCGTCTGCCTCACCACGCTCGACGAGTCCTCGCCCGGGCTGGCGATCGGCACCCTGCAGGGCGTCGTGAAGCGCGTGGTGCCCGACTATCCCGCGAACAAGGACGAACTGGAGGTCATCAGCCTCAAGGACGGTGACCGGATCGTCGGCGCGGCGGAGCTGCGGACGGGCGAGGAGGACCTGGTCTTCATCACCTCGGACGCGCAGTTGCTGCGGTATCCGGCGGCGCAGGTGCGTCCGCAGGGGCGTCCGGCCGGCGGTATGGCGGGCGTCAAGCTCACGGAGGGCACGGAGGTGCTCTCGTTCGCCGCGGTGGATCCGGCGGTGGACGCCATGGTGTTCACGGTCGCGGGTTCGCACGGCACGCTGGACGATTCGGTGCTGACGTGCAAGCTCACGCCGTTCGACCAGTACCCGCGCAAGGGCCGGGCCACCGGCGGGGTGCGCTGCCAGCGGTTCCTGAAGGGCGAGGACGTGCTGGTGTTCGCCTGGGCGGGTGCGACGCCGGCCAGGGCCGCGCAGAAGAACGGCACGCCGGCCTCGCTGCCCGAGCCCGATCCGCGGCGCGACGGTTCGGGGACGCCGCTGGAGAGCCCGGTCGCGGTGATCGCCGGCCCCGTGTAGGCAGCCGGCCCGGCGTCACGTCTCGTCGTCGCCGGGCTGTCGCACGTACCGCAGGACGCCCCACATGGATCGCTCATGTGCGGCGTCCTGCGCCGTTTCCCGCGACGGCTCCCCTGACGGCTCCCCCGGTGCGCGACAGCCTGCCAGTTCCTTGCGCAGGGCCTGTGCGTCGATACCGGAGCCGATCAGCACGAGCCGGGTCAGGGGCGCCTCGCCACGTGTCCAGGGCCTGGGGGCGAACCGCAGGAACCTGCCGACGGCGTGCACCGCGTACGCGTGGTCCGCGTCGCCCGTGCCGAAGTCGACGTAGCCCTTGATCCGGTAGAGGCCCTCGGGCCGGGAGTCGAGGAACTCCATCAGCCGGCGGGGGTCCATCGGCACGTCGGAGGTGAAGTCGATGCTCTCGTACGCCGTGTGCAGGTGACCTCCGTGCTCCTCACCCGTCTCCGGCGCGCGCTCCTCCAGGTAGAGGTCCTCGAAGGTGAGCTGCCGCGCCTTCTCCTCGCCGTCGGGCCGCAGCGCCGGGTCGAAGAGCAGCTCCGGATCAATGCGTCCGTACGTGGCGGGGATGACGGCCGCCGTGCTGCCGGTCGCCGCGACGGCCTCGCGGATGCGCGCCCGCTCCTCCTCACCGGCCCGGTCCGTCTTGTTCAGCACGACGAGGTCGGCGACGGCGAGGTGCCGGTCGATCTCCGGGTGGCGCTCCCGGGTCGCCCCGAACTCGGCGGCGTCGACCACCTCGACCAGTCCCCCGTACAGGATGTGCGGGTTGTCGCTGGCCAGGAGCATCCGGACGAGTTCCTGGGGTTCCGCGAGCCCGCTCGCCTCGATGACGATCACGTCGAGGCGGGCGGCGGGCCGGGTCAGGGTCTCCAGGTAGGTGTCCAGTTCGCTCGCGTCGACCGCGCAGCACAGACAGCCGCCGCCCAGCGAGACGGTCGAGCCGACCTGCCCGGAGACGGTCATGGCGTCGATCTCGATGGACCCGAAGTCGTTGACGATCACGCCGATGCGGTTCCCCGCGCGATGGCGCAGGAGATGGTTGAGCAGCGTCGTCTTGCCGGATCCGAGGAATCCCGCGAGGACGATGACGGGGATCTGCCGGATGCGGGGCGGGGGCGACGCGTTCAACGGGGGCCTTCCTGCGGTATCAGACTGCCGGGACCGGCTGGGGCGGGGGCGGACCGATGTAGCGGGCCGCCGGGCGGATGATCTTCGAGTCCTCCGCCTGCTCCAGGATATTGGCGCTCCAGCCGACGACCCGCGCCGCGCAGAAGGTCGGGGTGAACATCTGGCGGGGCAGCCCGCACAGCTCCATGACCACTCCGGCGTAGAACTCCACGTTGGTGTGCAGTTCGCGCCCCGGCTTGAGTTCGGCGAGGATCGCCTCGACCTGCCGTTCCACCTCGACGGCGAAGTCCACGAGCGGGCCGCCGAAGCTCTGGGCGATGGACCGCAGCATGCGGGACCGCGGGTCCTCGGTGCGGTAGACCGGGTGTCCGAAGCCCATGATCCGGTCGCCGGCCAGCACCCGCTCGCGGATCCAGCCGTCGATGCGGTCGGGGGTGCCGATGGCATCCAGCGTGTCGAGGGCGCGGCTGGGCGCACCGCCGTGCAGCGGCCCGGAGAGCGCGCCGACGGCGGCCACCAGGCAGGCGGCGATGTCCGCGCCGGTGGAGGCCACGACGCGGCCGGTGAACGTGGAGGCGTTGAAGCCGTGGTCGACGGTGGAGATCAGATACTGCTCGACGGCCCTGACCCGGTCGGCGTCCGGTACGGAACCGGTCAGCATGTAGAGGTAGTTGGCCGCGTACGGCAGGTCGTCGCGCGGTTCCACCGGTTCGAGGCCCCGGCCGAGCCGGTGCAGGGCGGTCAGCACGGTGGGGACGGCGGCGCAGGCGACCAGGGCGTCGCTGCGGCGCCGGTCCGCGTCGATGTCGTACACCGGCAGGAAGCCGGCCGAGGCGCCGAGCAGGGAGAGTGCCGTGCGCAGCCCCGCGAGGGGGCCGGCCGCGGCGCCCGCACGGGCTATGGCGGGCAGGGCGTCGCGGACCTCGGCGGGCAGGCGGCGCAGCCCTGCCGTACGGGCGGCGAAGTCGGCGCGGGCAGCCGGGCCGGGCAGCTCACCCTCGGTCATCAGGTACCAGACGTCCTCGAAGCTGCGGGTCTGCGCGAGCTCGATCGCCGAGTACTGCCGGTAGTGATAGAAGCCCTCGCGGCCCCGGACGTCACCGAGTGCGGTATCGGTGACGACGACACCCGCGAGGCCCCGGGGGACGTCGAGCGGCGCTGTGGTGGTGGTCGTCATTGCTTCCTCCATGGACAGTGCGGTGACGGACAGGCCGGTGGACGCACATTTCGTGGACATTCCGGCGACTGTTGACATTGATTTGACTGTCCATGCTTGACTTGAGTTCTGTCAATGTTGATTGAATCAATATGGATACGGTGGACAGCATGACGGATCAAGCAGGCGCGACCGGCTTCGGCGAGCCCCCGGCGCAGCGGCTCACCACCCGGGAGGCGGCGGAACGCCTGGGAGTGAAGCCCGAGACGGTGTACGCGTACGTGAGCCGGGGCCAGCTCAGCAGCAATCGCGCCTCGGGCGGGCGTGGCAGCACGTTCGACGCGGCGGAGGTCGAGGCCCTGGCGCGGCGCACAGGGCGAAGGGAGCCCACCGCCCCGGCCGGCGCGCTGTCGTTCCCCACCGGCATCACGCTCATCGAGAGCGACCGGTACTTCTTCCGGGGCGTGGACGCCACGGAGCTGGCCCGGCACTTCGCGTACGAAGAGGTCGCGGAGTGGCTCTGGACCGGGGAGCTGCGGCCCGGCATCCGCTTCACGGCACCGGCCGATGCGCTCGCCGCGGCCCGCCGGGCGGTCGGCGCGCTGCCGCCGCACTGCGGCTCGACGGACCGGCTGCGCGTGGCGGTCGTCGCGGCGGCGGCCGCAGATCCGCTCCGCTTCGACCTGTCGCGCGAGGCGGTGCTCGGTGGCGCCCGGAGCCTGATCCCGACGCTGGCGGCCGCGCTGCCGGCGGTCGCGGAGGGCGGCGGGGAGGCGGCGGAAGGGGCCGCGCCCGCCGGCCTCGCACGTCAACTCTGGCCGAAACTCACCGGCCGCCCGGCCGACGAGGCGTCGCTGGCCGTACTGGACACGGCGCTGGGGCTGCTGATCGACCACGATCTGGCCGCCTCCACTTTGGCGGCGCGGGTCGCCGCCTCCGCCCGCGCCCATCCGTACGCCGTGGTCTCGGCGGGGCTCGGGGTGCTGGAGGGCCCCCTGCACGGCGCCGCGAGCGGGCTGGCGCACCGCATGCTGGCCGAGGTCCTGGAGCGGGGCGGGGCGGCTCCGGTGGTCGCGGACCATCTGCGTACCGGGCGCCGGGTACCGGGGCTCGGCCACCGGCTGTACCCGGGCGAGGACCCCCGGGCCCGCACCCTGTTCGAGCTGCTGACCGAGGTCCCGCGGGCCGCGCCCGCGCTGGCAGCCGCCCGCGACGTCGTCGCCACGACCGCCCGGCACGCCCCCCTGCACGCCAATGTGGATCTGGCGCTCGCCGTACTGTCCGTCTCCTCGGGCATGGCCGTGGAAGCGGGCGAGACGGTGTTCGCGATCTCCCGCACAGCGGGCTGGATCGCGCACGCGCTGGAGGAGTACGGGGAGCGCCCGCTGCGGATGCGCCCCAGCGGTCAGTACACCGGCCCCCAGCCGCCCCAGCCGCTACCCACCGCCGTATCGCAATAGACGCTCCTCGTGGCGCAAAATCACGACGCTCAGCGGGAAGCGTTGCGCGGAGGCCGTGCCGTCGAGCCCCGTACCACCAGCTCCGGCTCGAAGAGCAGCTCGTCGGACGGCACCGCACGGCCGCCGATCTGCACGGAGAGCAGCTCGACGGCGGCCCTGCCCATGGCCTCGATCGGCTGACGGACGGTGGTGAGCGGCGGCTCGGTGCAGTTCATGAACGCCGAGTCGTCGTAGCCCACGACGGATACGTCCTGGGGCACCGAAAGGCCCCGGCGGCGGGCCGCCCGGACCGCCCCCAGAGCAAGTGGGTCACTGGCGCAGATGAATCCGGTGACCCCCTGGTCCAGCAGCCGCGTGGCGGCCGCCTGCCCGCCCTCCAGCGAGAACATCGCCCTGGCCACCCACTCGTCCGGGATGCTCGCGCCCGACGCCTCGGCGAGCGCCCGGGCGGCGGTCAGCTTGCGCTGCGAGGGCATGTGGTCCGAGGGCCCGAGCACCAGACCGATGCGTTCGTGGCCCAGCGAGACAAGGTGGCGCCAGGCCTGCTCGACGGCCACGGAGTCGTCGCACGAGACGCACGGGAAGCCGAGATGGGCGATGGCCGCGTTGATCAGGACGACGGGGATCTTCCGGTCGGCGAGCACCTTGTAGTGATCGTGCGGGGCGTCGGCCTGGGCGTAGAGGCCACCGGCGAACACCACGCCCGAGACCTGCTGCTGCAGAAGCAGCTCGACGTAGTCCGCCTCGGAAACCCCGCCCTTGGTCTGGGTGCACAGGACGGGAGTGAGGCCCTGCTGCGCGAGCGCACCGCCGACCACCTCGGCGAAGGCGGGGAAGATCGGGTTCTGCAGCTCGGGCAGGACCAGCCCCACCAGACGGGCCCGTTCACCGCGCAGTTGGGTCGGGCGCTCGTAGCCGAGGACGTCCAGCGCGGACAGGACGGCCTGCCGCGTGGCGTCGGAGACACCCGGCTTGCCGTTGAGTACCCGGCTGACCGTGGCCTCGCTGACTCCAACCTTCTGTGCCACCTGAGCAAGTCGTCGCGTCATGTGCGCAAGATTAGCGCAAGAAGCGCAAGCGGATTGCGTGGATCTGGAAACGAGACGAATTTCGGAAAGCACCGGAATGCCCTCTACCGTCTCTGAGATGAGCGCCCCACCGCCCCCGCCCAGGAGGCCGCGCCGGCTCGGATGGCCCCGGCGGGTCTTCTCGCAGGTACTGCTGATGCAGCTGGCCATCGCCACCGGCGTCACCGTACTCGCCACCGGGCTCTTTCTGGCACCCCTCAGCGCACAACTGGACGACCAGGCGATGCGCCGGGCTCTGGCCATCGCACAGAGCACGGCCGCCCAGCCACAGATCGCCGAGGCGCTGCTCACCACGGACCCGGCGCCCCGGGGCCCTGTCCAGAGCGCCGCGGAGCGGATCAGGCGAGCCACAGGAGCCGAGTACGTCGTCGTGATGGACCGCCACGGGGTGCGCTGGTCGCATCCGGACCGTGCCCGGATCGGGCGGATCGTGTCCACCGACCCAGGAAAGGCGCTCGCGGGCCGGGACGTGATGGAGATCGACAGCGGCACACTCGGACGCTCGGCCCGGGGCAAGGTTCCGTTGCGCGACGGGTCCGGGCACATCGCCGGTGCGGTCTCCGTCGGCATCGCGTACGACAACGTCCGCGCCCGGCTCCTCGCGGCGATACCCGGCCTGTTCGCCTACGCGGGCGGGGCGCTCGCGGTGGGGGCGCTCGCCGCCTATCTGATCTCCCGGCGCCTGCAACGGCAGACCCACGACCTCGCCTTCTCCGACATCGCCGCGCTGCTGACGGAGCGCGAGGCGATGCTGCACAGCATCCGCGAGGGGGTCGTCGCGCTCGACCGCAGCGGCCGCATCCGCCTTCTGAACGACGAGGCTCAACGACTGCTCGGGGTCGGGCCCGAGGCGTCCGGCCGTCCGCTGGCCGAGGTGTTCGGCACCGGGCGGACCACCGATGTGCTGGCCGGCGACGTGGCGGGCGAGGACCTGCTGACCGTGCGCGGCAGCCGGGTGCTGCTCGCCAACCGTATGCCGACGGCCGACGGAGGTGCCGTCGTCACCCTTCGCGACCGCACGGAGCTCGAACACCTCGGCCGCGAGCTCGACTCCACCCGCGGGCTGATCGACGCCCTGCGCGCCCAGGACCACGAGCACGCCAACCGGCTGCACACCCTCCTCGGCCTGCTGGAGCTGGAGCTGCACGAGGACGCGAGGGAGTTCGTCACCGAGGTCGTCGGCGTCCACCGGGCCACCGCGGAACAGATCACCGAGAAGGTCCGTGACCCGCTGCTCGCCGCGCTGCTGGTCGGCAAGGCGACGGTCGCGGCGGAGCGCGGTGTGGCCCTGCGCATGGCGCCCGGCAGCCTGCTTCCGGACCGGCTCGTCGACCCGCGGGGGCTGGTGACGATCGTCGGCAACCTGGTCGACAACGCATCGGACGCGGCCACCGGATCGAAGGGCGCCCTGATCGAGGTGGGTCTGCGCGCCGAGGGCCGTACGGTGGTGCTGCGGGTCCGCGACAGCGGCCCCGGCGTCCCGCCCGGAGAGCGTGACTCGATCTTCACGGAGGGCTGGTCGACCAAGGAACTTCCGGCGCACGGCAAGCGCGGCCTCGGGCTCGCGCTGGTGCGGCGGCTGGCCGAGCGGCAGGGCGGCAGCGTGGCGGTGGACACGGCGGACGAGGGCGGGGCCGCGTTCACCGTCGTACTCCCCGATGCCATGACCGAAGCGGAATCCGACAAGGCGGGTGCGGCGCAGTGATCGAGGTCCTGGTCGTCGACGACGACGTCCGTGTCGCACGGATCAACGCGGCGTACGTCTCGAAGGTGCCCGGCTTCCGCGTGGCCGCGCAGGCGCACTGCGCCGCCGACGCGCTGGCCGCGGTCGAAAGCGGCCCGGTGGACCTGATCCTGCTGGATCACTACATGCCCGACCGCAGCGGGCTGGACGTGGTGCGGGAGCTGCGCAGCCTAGGCCACCGCACCGACGTGATCATGGTGACGGCTGCGCGCGACGTCGCCACGGTCCAGGAGGCCATGCGTCAGGGCGCGCTCCAGTACCTGGTGAAGCCGTTCACGTATGCGGGGCTGCGGACCAAACTGGAGGCGTACGCCGTGCTGCGCCGCACCTTGGAGAACGGCGGCGAGGCCGAGCAGGGGGAGGTGGACCGGCTGTTCGGCGCCCTGTGGGCGGCGGGCGAGCCCGATCTGCCCAAGGGGCACTCGGCCACGACGGCCGAACTCGTCCGCGACGCGCTCCGCGACGCCGGCGGCCCGCTCTCCGCGCAGGAGATCGCGGAGAGCGCCGGGATGAGCCGGCAGACGGCCCAGCGCTATCTGAAGCTGCTGGAACGGTCCGGACGCGTCCGGCTGACCCTGCGGTACGGCGAGACGGGGCGCCCCGAACACCGTTATGCGTGGGTTGCCGGGAGCCGATGACCGTGGCGTCCGGGCCCTACGTCTTGGGATGCTCCGAGTCGTAGACGCTCTGGCTCAGCTCGATGCCGGAGTTGTTGTCGACGGCCCACTCCGCCAGCTTCACGGCGGGCTCGATCAGCGTGCGGCCCCTCGCGGTGAGTTCGTACTCGACCCGCGGCGGGACCTCGGGAAACACGGTGCGGGACACCAGGCCGTCGCGCTCCAGGTGCCGGACCGTGCGGGTGAGCATGCGCTGCGAGATGCCGGGGACGCGCTGCTGGAGCTCGGTGAAGCGCATGCGTTCGCCGTCGAGGGTGGCGACGACCAGCAGGGTCCACTTGTCGCCGATGCGATCCAGGATTCCGCGGATCGCCCGGCCTCCGTCGCCGCGGATGAGGCAGCTGTGGCGGTACTTCGACATCGGCGTCCCTTGTTCGCCACGCACACCCGTGTGCCTTTGTAAGCCTTCCGATAGTCACCGATCATGTGCCTGCTTACAAGACGTAACCATGACGGAGGTCGAACATGGAGATCGCCTACTGGATCGTCGCCGGGCTGCTGGCGGCCTTCTACCTGTACGCAGGGGGCAAGAAGGCCGCCCGGAGCCAGGAGCGACTGGCGCCCATGATGGGCTGGGTGGACACGGTCCCGATGTGGCTGGTCCGGGTCATCGGCGTCGTCGAGATTCTTGGTGCGGCGGGTCTGGTGCTGCCGCCGCTGACGGGAATCGCGCCCGTCCTCGCGATGGTGGCGGCACTCGGCCTGCTCGTGCTCCAGGTGTCGGCAGCCGCCCTGCACCTGTCCCGGAACGAGGCCGAGAAGACCGGTCTCAACGCCGCCTTGGTCGCGCTCGCCGCAGTGGCGGCCTGGCTCGCCACGGCCTGGTGACGTGCCTGCGCGGGCCGCGCCCGTCACACCGCGCCGGCCCCGGTCAGCGCACGCACCTCGGTCTCCGCGTGCTTGGCCTCGTCCGGCGGATCGGTCGAGGTGACCGTGCCGATCCACCCGGCCAGGAAGCCCAGCGGGATGGAGACGAGACCGGGGTTCTCCAGCGGGAAGAGCTGGAAGTCCACCCCGGGGAACAGCGAGGTGGAGCTGCCCGAGACGACCGGGGAGAGCAGGACGAGCAGTACGGCGGGAATCAGGCCGCCGTAGACCGACCAGACCGCCCCGCGCGTGGTGAACTTCCGCCAGAACAGCGAGAAGAGCAGCACCGGCAGGTTCGCCGACGCGGCGACCGCGAAGGCCAGGCCCACCAGGAATGCCACGTTCAGGTCCTGGGCGAGCAGCCCCAGCCCGATGGCGGCCACCCCGATCCCGGCCGCGGCGACCCGGGCCACGGCGACCTCGCTGTACTGCCGGGAGCCCTGCCTCCTGAGCGAGGCGTAGAGATCGTGGGCGACGGAGGCGGACGAGGCGAGGGTGATACCGGCGACGACGGCCAGGATCGTCGCGAAGGCCACTGCGGCGACCACGGCGAACAGAATCGTTCCCCCCGTCGAGCCCTCACCGCCGCCGAGAACCAGGGCGAGCAGCGGAACAGCCGTGTTCCCGGCGGGATTCGACTCCCGTACCTCGGCCGATCCGACCAGTGCCGCCGCTCCGAAACCGAGCACGATCGTCATGAGGTAGAAGCTGCCGATGAGACCGATGGACCAGACGACGGACCTGCGGGCTGCACGGGCCGTCGGCACGGTGTAGAAGCGGGACAGGATGTGCGGAAGACCCGCCGTACCCAGCACCAGGGCCAGTCCCAGGCTGATGAAGTCGATGCGTGCCGTCCAGCTACCGCCGTAGCGCAGCCCGGGCGAGAGGAACTCCTTCCCGTAGCCGCTGCGGTCGGCGGCGGAGTTGAGCAACTCGTTGAAGTTGCCGTGGAAGTGGACCAGCACCAACACCGTGAGCACGACGGTGCCCGCCATCAGGAGTACGGCCTTGACGATCTGGATCCACGTGGTGGCGCGCATTCCGCCGAGCGACACGTAGACCACCATGAGCGCCCCGACACCGATGACCGTCCAGGACCGCGCGGCACCGCTCGTCCCGCCGAGGAGCAGGGCGACGAGACTTCCCGCGCCCACCATCTGTGCCACCAGGTAGAGCACGGAGACGGTGACGGACGACGTCCCCGCCGCGATCCGGACCGGGCGCTCCGCCATGCGGGCCGCCACCACGTCGGCAAGGGTGAACCGGCCGCAGTTGCGGACGAGTTCCGCCACGAGCAGCAGGACGACGAGCCAGGCGACCAGGAAGCCGACCGAGTAGAGCATGCCGTCGTAGCCGTAGAGGGCGATCACTCCGGAGATACCCAGGAACGACGCGGCCGACATGTAGTCGCCGGCGATGGCGAAACCGTTCTCCATGGGGGAGAACAGGCGGCCGCCCGCGTAGAACTCCTCGGCCGATCCCTGCCGGTTGCGGCCCACCCAGGTCGTGATGCCGAGTGTGACGGCGATGAAGGCGCTGAACAGCAGGAGCGCCAGGGTCTGGTGATTCCCGCTCAACGTCCGATCCCCCGCGTCATCTCCTGGGTGTCCCAGCGCAGATCGAGCGCGGCCCGGTCTCTGCGCAGCCGCGCATGGCGTGCGTAAGCCCCGGTGAGCAGGAACGTGGTGAGGAACTGCCCGAGTCCCGCGACCATGGCCACGTTGACCGCGCCGGCCACCGGGCGGGCCATCAGACCGGGAGCGGTGACCGCGGTGACGACATAGGCGAGGTACCAGAGCAGGAAGGCGAGGGTGGCGGGGACGACGAACCGCCGGTACCGGCGGCGCACTTCCTGGAAGGCTTCGCTGCGCTGTACCTCCAGATAGATCTCCGCCGCGCTGTGGCCGTGCCCGGGTACGGCGGGGCCGGGCACCGCGACGGGCGCGAAGCTTCCCGTACCGTCCAGTTCCCCCCATCCGGAGGCCAGTGCGTCGTACCACGGGTCGTCGAGCCGCATTCCTGCAGCTTCGCGCCCTGCTTCCTTCTCCACCGAACAACTCCCCTTGTCCACGGACCACTTCGGCCGCGTACCCAAGAATGGGCAGATCGGGAAGATCCCGGGCACTTCAATACCCGGACTTCACCTCTTCAGGTGAAGGATGTCCCGGATGGCCGTGCGAGCCCTCGAACGTACGCATAGCGCACCGCCTGGGCCCGGTCGCGGAGCCCCGCTTTGGCGAACAGGTTGTTGATGTGGCTCTTCACGGTGGCCTGCGAGATGTGGAGACTGCGGGCGATCTCCGCGTTGGACATCCCCTCGGCGATCAGGACGAGCACCTCGGCCTCACGCGGAGTCATCCCGTCGGGCAGCTCCGGCTCACCGCTCCCCGTGCGCGTCAGGGGCTCCGCGGTCACCTGCTCGAGCAGACGGCGCTGAATGGTGGGCGAGAGCCCCGCCTCGCCCGAGAGCACGGCCTGGACGGCCCTCACGATCTCGTCTCCCCCGGCGTCCTTCGTCAGATAGCCACGAGCTCCCGCCCGGAGCGCCGGAAAGAGCGAGTCGTCGTCGGCGAAGGTCGTCAGCACCACGACCTGCGTGCCGGGGAATTCCGCGCGAATGCGGCGCGTCGCCTCCACCCCGTCGCAGCGGGGCATCCTCAGGTCCATCAGGACGACGTCCGGGGCAAGTTCGGCCACGAGCGCAACGGCCTCCTCGCCGTCCTTCGCCGATCCGACCACCTCGATCCCGGACAGTAGACCCAGCAGCATCACGATTCCCTCACGCACTACCGACTGGTCGTCGGCGACCACCACCCGCGCGGTCACGCGGGCACTCGCAGACTCACCACGAACCCCTCCTCGCCGGGACCGGCCTCCAGACTGCCGCCCAGTAGTTCGGCGCGCTCCCTCATCCCCAGCAGACCGTAGCCGGAGCCACTGACAGCGAGCTCTCCCCCGGCACCGTCCCCTCCCGAATCGCTGACCACCAGGGCTATCGCGTCCGGCTGGTACTCCAGCCTGATCAGCACCCTGGCCGCCGGCGCGTGCTTGCGCACATTGGTCAGCGCCTCCTGCGCCACGCGCCGGACCGCTTGCGAGGCCTCGGCGGTCAGCGTCCGCGGTTCACCCTCCACCCTGACCTCGACCGGCTCGGCAGCCACCAACTGCCGCAGGAAATCCTCCACCGGCGAAACCTCGCCGCGCAGGGCGGAGAGCGCCTGCCGGGTCTCCGCGAGCCCCTCACGGGCCATGGAACGCGCCGCGACCACCCGCTGCAGGACCTGGTCCCGGAACTCCCCCGCCGGCTCCCTCTCGATCAGCAGCCTCGCCGCCTCCAGGTGCACCAACTGCGCGGAAAGGCTGTGGGCGAGCACGTCATGGATCTCCCGGGCGATCCGGGACCGCTCGTCCAGCGCCGCCGTTTCGGCTTCCGCCGCCCGGGCCGCCCGCTCCTGGGCCAGGAGCCGCTGCGCGTTTCCGCGGGCTTCGGCGTCCAGACGCAGCACGTACCCCGCGAGGCAGAGCCCGGCCGTGGTCGCGGCCGTGCCCATCCAGTCGTCGGTGTTCACCACGGCGTACATACCGAGCGCCACGACCGTGGCGGGGACCCCTGCCGAGAGCGGCAGCCGCTCCAACGCGGTGACGGCGCAGCCGCACCAGAGCACCGCCGCGGGCACTCCCGCCCCCGCCTGCTGCGCGCCGAACGCCGCGAGCATCAGCAGGGACAGCAGACCGAGCGAGGGCCCGAGGCGGTTCTCCAGACTGGTCCGGAAGAAGGCCACGGCGATTGCCGCGCAGCCGGCCACCCCTGCCAGAGCGACCACGATCTCCCACGGTCCGAACGAGCCGCCCGCGAAGGTCCCCCAGAGCATCAGAGTGAGCAGCCCCACCCTCACGGACCAGCCGATCACGGCCCGTGAACGGGAGTGCCTCTCCCACGAGAGCGCCTCCCTCGACGGCCAGCTCGTCCAGGCAGCGGGGGTCACACACGGTCCTTCCAGGCCGGCCGGAACGACGCGACTCCGGCAGGGTCGGGGTACGGCTGCGGCATCCCGGCGGCGCGCAGGGCCAGCACACCGCTGCGCACCAGCAGAGTGGCCGCGAGAGCCATCATGAGGGCCGGGCCGCCCTGATGTATGCCCATGGCTGCGGCGAGCCCGTACAGGGCCGCTCGCAGTATCAGCCCTCCGGTCCAGACATACACGGTCGCCTTGGTGCCCTTGCTCCACAGCACCCCGTCCTCCGCACGCCAGAGCCGGGTGGTCCACGCCCAGCCGGCACCGGTGACCAGTCCCACCGCCAGTTCGGCACCCAGGACGACGAAGGACAGCGCCTCGTGACGCGGATCCACGAGTCCGGGCTCGCGCAGAGCCATGACGAGCAGCACACCCGGCAGGACCCACCAGCGACGGTCACCCGAGATCTGCTGCGCCGAACACTGGCGGAGGACGACCAGCGCGATGACCGCGATGATCACCAGGACATTGACGAGCCCGTGCATGACGCCTCCGAGTGCGGAAAGTTCTGTCACTCCGACGCTACGGAAACAGCCTCCTCAGGGGATCGGCTCAGGGGTGGAGCACGGGTGGAGCCGTTGTCTCCACCCGTGGGTGGAGACAACGGCCCGGTCCGGCGGGAATGCCGGGGAGAACGCGGGGGCTCGGGGGCTCAGACGTCGATGCGCGAGCGGTCCAGCGTGGCCGCGGAACTGGTGATGAACTCCTTGCGGGGCGCCACTTCGTTGCCCATCAGCAGGTCGAAGACCTTCTCCGACGATTCCAGATCGCCGATGTTGATCCGCCGCAGCGTGCGGTAGCGCGGGTCCATCGTCGTCTCCGCCAGCTGGTCGGCGTCCATCTCGCCCAGACCCTTGTAGCGCTGGATCGAGTCCTTGTACCGGACGTTCTTCCGCTGGAGCTCCAGCAGCCGCTGGCGCAGCTCGTTGTCCGAGTACGTGTAGATGTACTTGTCCTGCCCCTTCTTCGGCTGGACCAGCTCGATCCTGTGCAGCGGGGGCACCGCGGCGAAGACCCTCCCCGCCTCGACCATGGGACGCATGTACCGCTGGAAGAGCGTCAGCAGCAGGATCCGGATGTGCGCGCCGTCCACGTCGGCGTCGACCAGCAGCACGATCTTGCCGTAGCGGGCGGCGTCGATGTCGAAGGTCCGGCCGGACCCGGCTCCTATGACCTGGATGATCGCCCCGCACTCGGCGTTCTTCAGCATGTCGGAGACGGATGCCTTCTGAACGTTGAGGATCTTGCCCCGGATCGGCAGCAGCGCCTGGAACTCGCTGTTCCGTGCCAGCTTGGCGGTGCCGAGCGCGGAGTCGCCCTCCACGATGAACAGCTCGCTGCGCTCCACGTCGTCACTGCGGCAGTCGGCGAGCTTCGCCGGCAGGGAGGAGGACTCCAGAGCGGTCTTGCGGCGTTGCGCGTCCTTGTGCTGGCGCGCGGCGATCCGGGTACGGGCGGCTGCCACCGCCTTCTCCAGGACGGCCCTGGCCTGGGCCTTGGCGTCACGCTTGGTGGAGGTCAGGAACGCCTTGAGCTCCTTGGACACGACGTTGGCGACGATCCGGTTGGCCGCCGAGGTGCCCAGCACCTCCTTGGTCTGCCCCTCGAACTGCGGCTCGGCCAGCCGTACGGTCACGACGGCCGTGAGGCCCTCCAGCGCGTCGTCCTTGACGATGTCGTCCTCGGCGACGCGCAGCATCTTCGCGGAACGCAGCGTCTCGTTGATCGTCTTGGTCACGGACCGCTCGAATCCGGACACGTGGGTGCCGCCCTTGGGGGTGGCGATGATGTTGACGAAGGACCTGACGACCGTGTCGTAGCCGGTCCCCCAGCGCAGTGCGATGTCCACGGCGAGCTCGCGGGTGACCTCGGTCGGGATCATGTGGCCCCGCTCGTCCAGGACCGGCACGGTCTCCTTGAACGTGCCCTGCCCCGTCAGCCGCTGGACGTCGCAGACCGCCTTGTCCTGGGCCAGGTACTCGCAGAATTCGCTGATGCCGCCGTCGTAGTGGAAGGTCTCCTCGCTGACGGGCGCGCCATCGATCGCTCGCTCGTCGCGGACGACGAGGGTGAGGCCAGGCACCAGGAACGCCGTCTGACGGGCGCGCTGGTACAGAGTCTCCAGGTTGAGCTTCGCTTCCTTCAGGAAGACCTGCCGGTCGGCCCAGTACCTCGTACGGGTGCCGGTACGGGTCTTCGGGATCCGCTTGGTCTTGCGGAGCCCGTTGGCGGGGTCGAACGGGCTCTCCGCCCCCTGCTCCGTGAAGATGCCGGGAACGCCGCGCCGGAAGCTGATCGAGTGGGTCGAGCCGTTGCGGTCGACCTCGACGTCCAGCCGCGCGGAGAGCGCGTTGACGACCGAGGCGCCCACGCCGTGCAGACCGCCCGAGGCGGCGTAGGAGCCGCCGCCGAACTTTCCGCCCGCGTGCAGCTTGGTCATGACGACCTCGACGCCGGAGAGCCCCGTCTTGGGCTCCACGTCGACCGGGATGCCTCGCCCGTTGTCACGGACCTCGACGGAGGCGTCCTCGTGCAGGATCACCTCGATGTGGTCACCGTAACCGCCCAGGGCCTCGTCGACGGAGTTGTCGATGATCTCCCAGAGGCAGTGCATGAGACCGCGGCTGTCGGTGGACCCGATGTACATGCCGGGGCGCTTGCGAACCGCTTCGAGCCCTTCGAGTACGAGCAGGTGCCGCGCGGTGTAGTTGGAACCGTCTCGGTCTGCTCCGGTCAGCAGCGCAGTGGACGGCACGGACGTATCGGCGGTCACGCGGTTCGCTCCTCGCTGAATTTCATTTGGGGCCCAGTGGGTAACGGGCTCGGCTTCGGTCGCCGCTGAGAGGGTACCGAGGCCTGGTAGAGCGGATGTAACGCCACCCTCGGAGAACCCTCACACTAGTCCAGCCTCGCATACACGTTCGATCCCTCCTTTGAGTGACGCGCACATCACGTTCCCTTCCAGGCATGAACCATTTAGGCTCCGGGCACGTCCTCATGAACAACCGGCAAGCCAGCCGGTGGGACCGACCAAGACAAGCAACGCGAAACCGTAGCGCCACGCAATACGGCACATTCGCCGCGAACCGGCAACAGACAGCCATCCTGAGAAGAAGTTTCGAAGAAATGCCACGAGCGGGAACGTTTTCGGCCTGGTTGGATGTTGACCCTGGTACGACAGCTCGTCGAGCTAGAGAAGAGGCGACGTGACTACTGTTCTGACCCCCGCGAGCCCGCTGACCGCAGCAGACCGCTGTGACCGTTGCGGCGCCCAGGCCTACCTGCGCGTCGTCCTCATCAGCGGCGGTGAACTGCTCTTCTGCGCCCACCACGGTCGCAAGTTCGAGCCGGAACTCAAGAAGATCGCCGCGGAAATACAGGATGAGACGGACCGACTGACGGCCGTGCAGGCCCAAGCCGCCGAAGAGGAACAACACTGACACCTCGCATCCACGACGAGCCAGGGGCCGGTCCCGCACCGGCCGACGGGCGGCTTCCCCCAGGGGAAGTCGCCCGTTCTCGTACCCGTTCGGTCCGCGCCGGTCAGCCGGAGGCCTCCATCCACTCGATGGCGGCGGAAATCCGCGTGTAGACGCCGGGGCTGCCCGCGCGACCGCACCCGTTCCCCCAGGACACGAGCCCGACAAGCTTCCCCTGGGCCACCAGAGGCCCTCCGCTGTCTCCCTGGCAGGCGTCGTACCCGCCCTGGGGTTCGCCCGCGCAGAGCATCGCAGAGGCGTCGTACGCGCCGCTCACGCCCCCGGGGTAGGCCCGCTCGCACGAGCTGTCCGGGAGCACAGTCACCTTGGCGGAACGGAGCGACGACGCATAGTCACCGTTGCCGGTCGTGTCGCCCCATCCGTAGACGGTCGCTGCGGTACCCGAGTCGTACGCGGAGTCACCGGCCCCGGCCATGGAGATCACGCTCTGTTCGGGCAACGCCTCGGCGAGGGTGAGCACCGCGACGTCACCGCTGTTGGTACTGGCGTCGAAACCGGGATTGACCCACGTCCCGCTCACCGCGATCTCCTTGCCGCCGGTGCCGTTCAGCTCGTCCCGGCCCGAGATGATCCGCAGATCACGCACCTGGCCGACATCGACGCCCAGCGCCTCCCGGCTCAGGCAGTGCGCGGCCGTGAGCGCCTTCTTCGGTCCGACCAGGACGGCTCCGCAGAACTGGCCGGCGCGGGTACCACCGAACCGGTCACGGCTGGAGAGCGCCACCACCCACGGGCTGTCCTTGACATGAGCGGGCTGGCCGCCGATGACGATGCTGTCCGCGACTGCCGGGGCAGGCGACGCGAGCGGTATCACAGCCGTTGCGGCAGTGAGGGCGAGCGCGCCGGTCATGGTGCGGACGACGGTACGGGACATACGTACTCCTGACTCTGTGGAGGACCTTGCCTACCCAGAGTCATTCCGTCGCCCCGGACCCGCACCTGCACCCGCACAGCACGAGGGCCCGGATCCCATGGGATCCGGGCCCTCGACCCACGTGACTGAGCGACCTAGTCGAGATAGTCGCGCAGGACCTGCGAGCGCGACGGGTGGCGCAGCTTGGACATCGTCTTGGACTCGATCTGCCGGATGCGCTCACGCGTCACGCCGTAGACCTTGCCGATCTCGTCCAGCGTCTTCGGCTGCCCGTCGGTGAGGCCGAAGCGCATGGAGACCACGCCCGCCTCACGCTCGGACAGGGTGTCGAGCACCGAGTGCAGCTGCTCCTGGAGGAGTGTGAAGCTGACCGCGTCGGCCGGAACGACCGCCTCGGAGTCCTCGATCAGGTCACCGAACTCGCTGTCCCCGTCCTCACCCAGCGGGGTGTGGAGGGAGATCGGCTCACGGCCGTACTTCTGGACCTCGATGACCTTCTCGGGGGTCATGTCGAGTTCCTTGGCCAGCTCCTCCGGGGTGGGCTCACGGCCCAGGTCCTGGAGCATCTGACGCTGCACACGCGCGAGCTTGTTGATGACCTCGACCATGTGCACCGGGATACGGATGGTGCGGGCCTGGTCGGCCATGGCGCGGGTGATCGCCTGACGGATCCACCAGGTGGCGTACGTGGAGAACTTGTAGCCCTTGGTGTAGTCGAACTTCTCGACGGCACGGATCAGACCGAGGTTGCCCTCCTGGATCAGGTCCAGGAAGAGCATGCCGCGGCCGGTGTAGCGCTTGGCCAGCGAGACCACGAGACGGAGGTTGGCCTCCAGCAGGTGGTTCTTGGCGCGGCGGCCGTCCTCGGCGATGATCTCCAGCTCGCGCTTGAGCTTGGGAGCGAGCTTGTCGGAATTCGCCAGCTTGTCCTCGGCGAACAGACCCGCCTCGATGCGCTTGGCGAGCTCGACCTCCTGCTCGGCGTTGAGGAGCGGGACCTTGCCGATCTGCTTCAGGTAGTCCTTGACCGGGTCGGCCGTGGCGCCGGCGACGGCGACCTGCTGCGCAGGTGCGTCGTCCTCGTCGTCGTCGGAGAGGACGAAGCCCTTGTTCTCGCCCTCGCCCTCCTCTTCCTCACCCTTGCCGGCCTTGACTTCCTCGGCCGCGTCATCGCCGTCGAGGATCTCGTCGTCCTGCTTGCCGGCCTTCTTGGACGCGGTCTTCTTGGCCGCCGTCTTCTTCACGGCGGTCTTCTTGGCAGCGGTCTTCTTGGCTGCCGCCTTCTTCGCGGGCGCGGCCGCGGCGGCGTCATCGGCCACCGCGTCCACGGTCTCGGCCGACGGGGCGGCAGTGGCCGCGACGGTCCGCGTCACGGTCGTCTTGGCCGCGACAGTCTTGGTGGCGGTGCGCTTGACCGGGCTCTTCGCTGCGACGCTGCTCTTGCGGGCGCGCTTCGACGGCTCCGCGGCACTGACCATCAGCGTCACACCCTCTTCCTCGAGGATCTGGTTGAGGCTGCGCAGAACGTTCTTCCACTGGGTTGGCGGAATCTGGTCAGCCTCGAAGGCCCGACGCACGTCGTCGCCGGCGATCTGCCCATCAGCCTTTCCCCGCTCGATGAGCGCCATGACAGATTCGGACTCGGCGATCTCCGGCGGGAGCGTACGGGATGTGCTGGCCGACACGAACAACCTCTCGGAACGATGGAAACGGCTTCCGGCCCGGCCCTGAGAGGGCTGGAGCCGACGACCGTCGGGCTGGGTATGTACCGACGGCGCGGGCTAGGCCTCAGAACTGCACAGCGCACTCAACGGCTGCTGTATTCCTTCTGCGGCGGTCACCTCTTAAGTCATCGCGCTGTTTCGAGGAGTGTTACGCCCGATCCGCGTGGCCCGAGTCACACCTCATTTGCGACGAACAAGACCAGGGGTGACATCCCTCCACAATTGTGCCGCCGGACCGCGGGGGTCCGACGACACGTGGTCCGTACACCCTGACGGCGCCGCAGTCAGTGCTCGCGCGGCGCCGGCACCACTCGCTCCACCGGGACGGCGAGCAGCTGGCGCATGGCCGCCTCGGCGCCCGCGGAGTCACCGGTCGCCAGGGCGTCGACGATGCGGGCGTGATGGCCGAGCGATGCGTCGTTGGGCCGGTCACAACCGGTGACCGGGCCGCCCGAGACCTGAAGGGCGGCCGAAACGATGCCGGAGAGGTGTTCCAGCATGCGGTTGCCCGCGGCCTGGATGAGCAGGGAGTGGAACTCCGCGTCGGCGCGGGCACAGGTGATCACGTCGCCCTGTCCGAGCGCGTGTCCCATGATCTCGACCATGTCCCCGAGCCGCTGCTGAAGATCGTCACGCTGGTGACCGGCGGCCAGCCGGGCGGCAAGGGGCTCGATCGTCCATCGGAGTTCGGCCAGCTCGCGGCGCTGGTCGTCGCGCTGCGGGCCGAAAGCGCGCCATTCGATGATGTCGGGGTCGAGTAGATTCCAGTCACTGACCGGCCGGACCCGGGTGCCCACGTTGGGCCGGGCACTGACCAGGCCCTTGGCCTCCAGTACACGCAGCGACTCCCGGACAACGGTGCGGGAGACCTCGAATCGCTGGCCGATCTCCTCCGGGACCAGGGGCCGGTCGGCGCCGAGGTCACCGGAAACGATCATCTGGCCCAGCTGCTGAACAAGTTGGCCGTGCAGGCCGCGGCCCCGGCTGGCCGATCCCCGTCGGCTCACACGGCCGAGCTCTGTATCGGGGCCGCCCCAGGGCCGGCCGACGGCACGCTCGCCGGCCGGAGCATCCCCGTGGGTGAAACGGTCGAGTTCGCCCGGGCCGGCCAGGCCGGTGTCGGCGGTGCGGGCGGCGGTCATCATGGTGTGCGCAAGGGTACTCACGCATCCTTTGTCGGCGCGGCTCAGCCACCCCTTGAGGTCTTTGGTGAAAAGCACACGAAAGGGTGATCGGCACCTGCCTCCCAATTGACGCCTTATTGGTATAAAACGGGCATTTCCAATGGAGTTGTGGATCTCGGCAGGTTCACAGCCCCTTCAGCGATCACCAACGCACTCTGCCGCGAAGGCTCGTGAACAGATACGCGCAGACAAGGACCGACAACGACAGCATCAGCGCGGTTCCCACGGGTTGTGCCACGACCCGCACCAAGGCCAGCACCCACCGGTCCGCCTCATGCGGCCACTGGGGCCAGGCCAGCTCCCTGAGCCGGCCCGGAAGTCCGCTCATCGAACGGGCGGTCGGCGCCTTCGGCACCGCCTGGATGAGTGGAACCATCAGCACGGGTACGGCAAGTACGGCGGCGACGCCTGCCGCTGTGACACGGAAGATCCCGGCAGCCAGCAGCCCGGCCCAGGCGCAGCCGACCGTCAGGCCCGACCAACTCACGGCCAGTGACACCGCATTCGAGGGGACCCGGGCCAAGTCCCCGCCGTACACGAGACGGAGGGACTCGGTCGAGACGAGCACGACAAGCAGTGCCAGCAACAGGGCGACACCCGCCGACACGGCCAGTTTGGCGAGGAGCATCCCCATCCGGCGGGGGACGGTCCCGCGGCCGGCGGCGAGCGTCGGGTAACGGAACTCGTCACCGAAGGAGAGGGCGCCGAGCAGCCCGGCGCCGAGCGCGGCAGGGGGCAGCGGCAGCAGCGAGGGCCAGGCGGCCAGGACGTGCGGCAGCGGGGTGCGACCGTCGCGTGCGAGCAGGACGGACAGAACGGCCGAGGCGACCAGGGAGACGGCGACGATCAGGGTCGTGGTCCGGACGCCGAAGAGGCGACGCAGTTCGTAACGCACCGGACGCAGCGGTCCGCGGGCCGGACGCCGCCTGATCGGCGGCGGCAGGGCGGCCCCACCCGAGGTCGCAACCGGATGCGCCGAAGGCTCGGAGCTGTCCGCGGCGGCCTCCGGTTCGGCGCCGGTTGCGCCGATCCCCGCGTCGGCACCGCGTCCGTCACCGCGAGGGCCGGAGGCGGAAGCGGTGTCGCCAACCTCGTCGGCGAGCTGATGAACGGGAAGTCCGTGGCGGAACGCCGCGTCCCCGATCTCCGCACAGCTGCTGCCGTACACGGAAAGCCGGCTGCTGCTCGCCTCGGTGACGACTTCGACGGAGCGCCGGGCGGCCCGCGCCTCGCGGCTGACGATCGCGGCCAGGCGGGCCGCGTGCGGGGAGCGGACCGCGACCCGAGGACGCAGACGGGTGCGGGAGAAGTCCGCGACGCCCTGATCGGCGACGAGGCGTCCCGCCTCGATGGTCACCACACGCCCGGCCAACCGAGCGGCCTCCTTGGGATCCCGCGTGGTGTACAGGACCGTGCCGCCCTGATCTGCGTGGGACCTGAGCATCCCGTGCAGCCAGCCGGCCTCCCGTGCGCCGAGCCCTTCCGTCGGCTCATCGAGGATCAGCGTGTGCGGATCGGCGAGCAGCGCGGAGGCGAGGGCCAGTCTGCGGTCCATGCCCAGCGAGAGCGTGCCGATGCGCTGGTCCCCCAGCTCGACGAGGCCGACGGCGTCGAGCAGGTCGTCGGCCCTGGACGCGGCCACTCCCGCAGCGGCGCAGAGCATGCGGAGCTGTCCACGGGCGGTGCGGGCGGGGTGCCCCGGCACGTCCCCGAGCAGCACTCCCACTTCCCGGGCCGGCTGGGCCACGCGATGCAGCGGTCTGCCCCGGAAGTAGGTGATGCCGCGCCCCGGTTCGAGTTCGAGCATCAGCCGCAGCGCGGAGGTCTTACCGGAACCGGGAGGACCCAGCAGCGCGGTCACGCATCCGGGTCCCGCTTCGAACGTGAGGTCGTCCACCGCGGGCGGAAGTCCGCGGTGGCGGGCGCTGGTGAGTCCGATGGCCTGGAGCATCGCTTCTCTCGCAGGAGGTGAGGCCGCTCGACGGCAGAAGGTACCGCAGCAAGATAACCCGACATATCAGACTTTTAGCGCAAGGCTGGATCCACGGCGTTCCTGAGCACCCGCCCCCACCGGGCCTGGCAGGAGTCAGACCTCAGGCCGCAGCATCGGCGGATTCAGCACCGTGGCCGACCCCGACCGGAACAACTGGGCGGGGCGCCCGCCCTGCCTGGTGGTCGTGCCGCCTTCGGGCACCAGGAAGCCGGGCGTGCCCGTCACCTTGCGATGGAAGTTCCGCGGATCGAGCACTACGCCCCACACCGCTTCATACACCCGGCGCAGCTCGCCCACAGTGAACGCGGGCGGGCAGAACGCGGTGGCCAGGGACGAGTACTCGATCTTGGAGCGGGCCCGCTCCACGCCGTCGGCCAGGATCCGGGCGTGATCGAAGGCCAACGGCGCCTGGCGTTCGCCGTCCCGCCCATAGCCCCCCTCCGGCCCGAGCAGGTCCTCGACGGGCGCCCAGCGCGCGCTGTTCGCATCACCGCCCGCCCGCGGAGCGGGCAGATCAGGGGCCAGAGCGAGGTGCGCGACGCTGACGACCCTCATGCGCGGATCGCGCGCGGGGTCCCCGTACGTGGCGAGCTGTTCGAGGTGAGCTCCGTTGCCGACCGCCGGAGTCGCCGGATCGTGCGCACACAGCCCGGTCTCCTCGACGAGCTCGCGCGCCGCCGCGGCGCCGAGGTCCTCGTCCGCTCTGACGAAACCGCCGGGCAGCGCCCATCTGCCCTGGAACGGCGTCTCACCTCGGCGTACCACCAGGGCACAGAGCGCATGACGGCGCACCGTGAGCACGACCAGATCGACGGTGACAGCGAAGGGCGGGAAGGTCGACGGGTCGTAGGGCGGCATGCCGTGATCATAGTCGTCTGCCTGACGATAAACACTCCCTTCGTCACGCTCTTCGTCGGTCACGGCGCCCGGCGGACCGGCGGGGGGGGGGGGGGGGGGGGGGGGGCGGGGGGGGCCGCCCACGCGCGGGGGCGGCGGGCGGGGCGCGGGGCCCCGCCCGGGCCGGCCCCCGCCCGCCCCGCCGCCCCCCGCGGGGGGGGC
>NZ_JBITIE010000001.1:0-54669 GCF_044458665.1 Streptomyces sp. NPDC050422 | reverse complement strand
CCGTGGTCCCCGCGCTGGTGGGGGCCGGGCGCGGGGCGGCGGGGGGGGGGGGTGCCGGAATCCGGCACCGCACCGCTCTCTCATCGTCCGGTCCTGGTCCCGCGCCGGCTCTGAGCACGCTGTTGCCCGACCCCGCGCCGGCCGGACGCCGTGCCGGGCCGGGCGGCGCCGGGCCGTGTCCGGCGCCGCCCGGCGGCCTGCGCTCGTACAGAGCGGGCGGAGCGTACGGAACGGGCCCCCGCGACCCGTCCCGTACCGCCACCGCGCCGCACCGTCCGCGTGCCGCGTTCACCGCGCAGGCAACGCCGCAGTGTCTCCGGGTCGAGGCCCTGGTTGCAGGCCTCGTGCAGCAGCTGAGCGAAGGTGTATCCGGGGTCCAGGCGCAGGGCGAGGCCCAGCGCCACCCTCGCCGCCGGCTCGTCACCGGTCGACCACGAGACCCAGCCCGCCAGGGTGAGCGGCGCCGCCGCATGCTCCTCGTACGGTGCGACGCAACGGCGCGCCAGCGCCCGCCACAGTCTCAGCGCGGACTCCGCCTCGGGCCCTTCCATCCACTCCGCGGCCCGGTCCCGGGTCTCCCGGTCCTGGAGGCCGAGGATCACAGCGGCGGCCTCCTCATGGCTGATCAGCCGGTCGTCGTTGAGGTCGGAGAGCGAAGGCGTCGCCGCAGGAGCCCGTCCAAGGCGCTCCATGAGCCGACGGGCAAGTTCCAGAGTCGTGCCGCCGACCTTCCTGCGGCTCTCCTCGTCGAGGAGCTTCGGCACCAGTGCGGCCCCTGCCGCGTCCAGGGCCCGCTGCTGCTCCTGGGCTGCCGCACTCGGCAGGGGCGCCAGCCTGGCCTCCATCTCGCGCAGCGACCCCCGCACCTGAATGCCGGCATACGTCGCCGCGGCGGCCATCACGGAGGTCCCGGGCATGGCCAGCGCATTTCCCTCGGCCGGGCAGCAGCGGGCGTCGGGGCAGACGTAGGACCAGAACCTGTTGCCGGAGATGCAGAGCGCTTCGAGCACCGGTACGTCCAGCGCCCCGCAGGCGGTCCGCAGCCGCTGGGCGAGGGGCCGCAGCCGCTCCATGGTCTGATTGCCCGTTTCCCCTTCGGCCGGGTCCTGGCAGAGGAAGACCACGATCGCGTCGGGTCGCCCGCCACGCCGCTCGCTCCCCTTGATCAGGCACTCGGCCAGCTGCTCGGCAACCGATGGCCACTCGTGCGCGGACTGCGGGATACCGAGCCTCAGGCGCCCGCCGAAACGACCGCGACCGCCGTGCAGCGCGACCATGACCACGCTGTCGTTCGGATGGAATCCCATGAGATATGGGAGGGCGTCGGCCAGCTCGGCGGGCCCACGCAAGGTGATCTGCTGCTCGTCGGACGGGCCGGTGGATTCGTGGTGCTTGTTCATGGGATGACCGTCCCGCAGCGGGACAAAATCCGCGACCCCCTGTGGATAAGTTATCCACAGGGGGTCGTCGGCTGCGTGCTCGGTCCGCGTTTCCACCGACTCGCGGGCGGAACGCCGCGGCCAGGCCCGCCAGGGTCCGTGGACCCCGTCAGGTCAGGCCTGCGGGGTCCACACCTTGGGCCATTCCAGGCCGCGCAGCTGGGCGTCCAGGCCGCCGTCGCAGTACATCAACGTACCCACGCAGTAGCCGGACCTGGCGGACAGCAGAAAGAGCACCAACTCCGCGACCTCGTCGGGGAGGCCCGCCCGGCCCGCCGGGATGGACTTGAGGAAGGCCTCGATGCCCGCAGCCGTCTTCGGATCCTTGCGGGCGGCCTGGGTCATCGGCGTGTCGATGAAGCCCGGCGCGATGGCGTTGAGGCGGATGCCGTCGGCGATGTAGTCGGCGGCACGGGTACGGGTGTAGTAGGCAAGGGCCGCCTTGGTGGCCGGATAGGTGAGGACCCCGCCGGCATCGTTGAGCGAATCGGCGAGGGCACGCGCCGCGTCCTCGTCGCCCGCCAGGCAGGCCTCGGCCAGCTCGGGGCTCCAGCCGGGCTGTGTGGTCGTGGAGTTGGAGGAGGCGAGCACCACGGAGGACGATCCCGCTGCGGCCAGGGCCGGGCGCAGTTCCTCCAACAGCCCGATGGCGCCGAAGTAGTTGACGGAGACGAGCAGGCTCGCGGGCCGGCCGGCGGCGGCCGAGATCCCCGCGAACGGGACGAAGCCGTCGAGGCGCCCCTCGGCGAGGTCGGTGACCTCGGCGGCCGCGGCCGCGCGGCCGGCCGCTGTGCCGAGATCGGCCTCGACGTCGGCGCCTCGCAGGTCGATACCGATGACCCGGTGTCCTTGTTCCGTGAGGCGCGCGGCGATGGAGGCGCCCATGCCGGAGGCGGCGCCGGTGACAGCGATGGTTCCCATGATGGTGTTCTCCCAGTGGTTCTGATTCAGGTGGGGTTCGAGCCCCGGCGACTGGTGGTCGTGGGGTTCGAGCCCCGGCGACCGGTGGTCGTGGGGTTCGAGCCCCGGCGACCGGTGGTCGTGGGAGCGAGTCCCGGCGACTGACCGTCGTGAGCGGCAGCGGCTCGGCATGCGGGCAGGCAGGCAGCGCGTACAGGAGCAGCCGTCCTTGCGCGCAGTGGGTTGCAGGGCACGGTGGCCTGCGTGCAGTGGGACCGGCGGACGTGTGGCGAGCGGTGATCCGCTCGGCGCGCGACCCGCGGCGAACGGGCGGATCAGGTCAGGTGGCGCCGGATCGCCGGCCCCGTCGCCGTACATCCGAGAGGTGGCACCTGGCCGGGCCGGCGCCTTCGAGACGCGCGCAGGTCACGGCACTCCCCGCGTGCTCGGTGCGGGCGGTCGGAACGTGTGGGCGGTCGGGACGGTCCGGGTGTCGCCTCGGGTCGTACGCCGATCCGGGCGCTTCCCCTGTGCCCCTTGGCCGCGACCGTCTTCGGGCAAGGGCCGGCCTGCCGGTGCGTGTGGCCAACGCCGGCCGGAAGCCGCCCCGGGGCACCGTCGGACGAAGGGCCGGCGCCATCACGAACGCTCAGCTACCGCGCCGTCGTCCGCCGAAGGGACGGCGTTCAGCCCCCCGGCGACGAAGGCGGTGACGGCTCCCACCGGCGGGCGCGGGACGCGGCCCAGCTCGGCGTCGTCGGACTGCGGCTCACCGTAGACCTGGAGCAGCAGGTCGAAGGTCATGCGCAGCCGATCCGCGACCTCCGCCCGGGACAGCTCGGGCCGCGCGGCGCCCAGCAGCTCCTCCCACGGCTCGGGCCCCAGCCAGTGAGCGTCGACCGGAAGCTCGCGGCGGCGCAGTACGAGGCGGGCGAGCAGGTGCATCAGCATGCGGCCCCTCGGCCGCCTCGTCAGCTCGTCGAGCGGCCTCACCAGCAGGTCGGCCAGTTCCTCGACGCGCGGCGGCCGGCCCTCGGCCAGCTGCCGCTCCATCGCCACGAGCGGATCCGCCCACAGCGGGCCGAGCCGCCGTTCCAACAGGGCCGCGGCCAAGTCCGGCTTGGTGCCGAAGTGGTAGTTGACGGCGGCCGGGTTCATGCCCGCCGCCGCGTTGATCCCGCGAACGGACACCTGCTCGTAGCCCTTCTCCAGGAAGAGCCGCTCCGCAGCGTCGAGCAGCACCGCCCGGGTGGAATCGTTGGTCATACCCCCTATGAGAGCACTCATCATGAAATCTTTCAATCAGTGATTGAAAGCGTGGGGAGCCGCCTGCGGAATCAGCCCGCTGCGGCGAGGACCAGCGGAAGCACCTGCGTGCTGCCTGACTGGCGGAGCAGGCGGGCAGCGACCGCGAGGGTCCAGCCGGAGTCCGTCGAGTCGTCCACGAGCAGCACCGGGCCGGGAGCGGCTGCCAGGGCGCCGGCCAGGTCCTCCGACACCGCGAAGGCGCCGGAGAGCGCCTTGAGGCGCTGGGCGGAGTTGCTGCGGCGAGCCGCGTGGGTGCCGTCCGGTCCGGTGTGCGTCAGCGTGCCCAGGAAGGGGAGGCGCCCGATGCCGGCGATGCCGTCGGCCAGGGAACCGACCAGTTGCGGGCGGGTCAGGGACGGTACGGCGACGACGCCCACCGGCCGGGCCGTGGCGTCCGCGACGTTGGGCGCCCAGCCGCCCGGGGAGCGCGCCCAGTCGGCGAGCACCGCCACCGCGGCCTGCAGAACGTCGTCGGGGACCGGCCCGTCCGGTGCGTTCTCCGCCAGCAGCGGGCGCAGCCGGTTGCCCCAGCCGATGTCGGAGAGCCGGCCCAGGGCACGCCCGGTGGCGCACTGGTCCTTGGCCGGGATGCGCCCCTTCAGCTCGACGCCGAGCGCGGGCATCCCGGTCGGCCACATCCGGCGCGGCTCGACCTCCACGCCGGGGCGGTCCAGTTCCTTCGCCGCCCCCGTCAGCGCCTCGGCCGATACGGAGCGATCGGCCCAGGCTCCCGCGCAGTTGTCGCAGCGGCCGCACGGGGCCGCCCCCTCGTCGTCCAGTTGCAGGCGCAGGAACTCCATCCGGCACCGGGACGTGCTCGCGTAGTCGCGCATGGCCTGCTGCTCGGCCGCCCGCTGCTTGGCGACCCAGGCGTAGCGCTCCGCCTCGTACACCCACTCGGCGCCGGTGGCCGTCCAGCCGCCCTTGACCCGCTTGACCGCGCCGTCGACGTCCAGCACCTTCAGCATCGACTCCAGCCGGCTGCGGCGGAGGTCCACCGCCGCCTCCAGGGCCGGTACCGAGAGGGGCCGCCCGGCATCGGCGAGGGCCGCGAGGGTCTGGCGTACCTGCGTCTCGGGCGGGAACGCCGTATCGGCGAAGTAGCGCCAGATGGCCTCGTCCTCCCTGCCCGGCAGCAGCAGCACGTCGGCGTGGGCCACACCGCGCCCCGCTCGCCCCACCTGCTGGTAGTAGGCGATGGGCGAGGAGGGCGAACCCAGGTGCACGACGAATCCGAGGTCCGGCTTGTCGTAGCCCATGCCCAGCGCCGACGTCGCCACCAGCGCCTTCACCCGGTTCTCCTGCAGGTCGATCTCGGCCTGCAGCCTGTCCGCGTTCTCCGTCTTCCCCGTGTACGACGCGACGTGGAAGCCCCGCTGCCGCAGGAAGGCGGTGGCCTCCTCGGCCGCGGCGACGGTGAGGGTGTAGATGATTCCCGAGCCCGGCAGGTCGTCCAGGTGCTCGGCGAGCCAGGCCAGGCGGTGCGGGGCATCCGGCAGTTGGACCACACCGAGCCGCAGGCTCTCCCTGTCCAGGGGGCCGCGCAGCACCAGGGCCTCGCCCGCACCGGTGCCCAGCTGTTCGGCCACGTCCTCCGTCACGCGCGCGTTGGCGGTCGCGGTGGTGGCCAGCACCGGCACACCGGCGGGCAGCTCGGCCAGCATCGCGCGCAGCCTGCGGTAGTCGGGCCGGAAGTCGTGGCCCCAGTCGGAGATGCAGTGCGCCTCGTCGACCACGAGCAGACCCGTGGTGGCCGCCAGCCTCGGCAGCACCTGATCGCGGAAGTCCACCGAATTGAGGCGTTCGGGGCTCACCAGGAGGACGTCGGTCTCGCCGCGCTCGACCTCCCCGTAAATCGTCTCCCACTCCTCCGGGTTGGCCGAGTTGATGGTGCGCGCCTGGATACCCGCCCGCGCGGCCGACTCCACCTGGTTGCGCATCAGCGCCAGCAGCGGCGAGATGATCACCGTGGGGCCCGCGCCGCGTCGCCGCAGCAGTGCGGTGGCCACGAAGTAGACCGCCGACTTGCCCCACCCTGTCCGTTGCACCACCAGCGCACGACGGCGCTCCTGCACCAGGGCGGACACCGCCTGCCACTGGTCCTCCCGCAGCCGTGCCGTGCCCCCGGGGGCACCGACGAGCTCGGCGAGAATGACATCGGCTTCGTTGCGGAGCTCCAGGTTGTCCATGCCCCCATGCAACCCGATGGCTCGGACAATCGACGACTTCACCCCGCGTGACGGCGGGCTCACGAACCGTCCGCGGGGCATGATCGCGGCCGGGGGCGCACCTGACGGATCCGGAAGAAGACCGTGTGCGTCCCGCCGGGCAGACCGCCCATCGCCCCCATCACCCTCGATGCCGGCCGCCGTCGGGGCGGTCTCCGGACCTGAGCGGCCCGCACCGGTGGCGGACCGACAGCCGCGAGGACCGGGGGCGGCGTGTTTCCGCTGGTCCTCGCCGGTTCCTACGTGACAGGTGGCGTCATCCGTGCCGGACTGGGCAGGGATATCCGTGTCATTCCGGCTGATTACCGTCAGCTGCGCCAATTGCTCGTTGCCGCCTGCCGATACGCCAGGAAGAATTGGACACGCTCCCCGCACGGTCCTTTCGCGGGCCCGGAAGGGCTGTGCCGCGGCGCGCCCTCACCCGACCCTGCCCGCATCGTGGGCGCGTATGCGAAGGGAGGACCGTGACCTTCGGATTCGCTCCGTCCGCAGCCACTTCGATGTCGCCTGCCGCCGTCTCCACCAACCGCCTCTCCCGAACGCTCGAGCCGGCCGAGTGGGCAGCGGCGGGCATACCGCTGCTGCGCAGCCCCCGGGAGGTGGTCAGCGGTCTGCACGCAAGGCACCGGCCGAACCCGCAAACCGCGGTCGTCGCCGTGCTCGACCATGAGGAACGCCTGACGGCCAGCGCCTCGTTCGCCCGTGGTTCCGTGACGGCGGACGGCTGGGAGTTCCGTAACGCCCTGCTGGCGCACCTGCGCCGGGTGATCCCGCACGATCTACGCCGTCGTACTCCCGTCCGCACCGCGGTACTGCTCTACTGCCGCGAGGGGGACGAGCGTTGGACGGAGGAGGACGGGGCCTGGATGTGGGGGCTGCGGGACGCCTGCACCCTGCACGGGCTGCGGTGCGGCGCGTACATCACGCTGACCCGCGGCGGCTGGCAGGTGCTCGGGGAGGGCCGCGGCGGCCGTCGCCCCAACTCCACGTCGCAGCCGTCCTCGCTCGCCGACACCGCGCTGGACCAGGAGTCCGGCCCGCTGCGCACCGGCGGCGGCGCGGTCCAGGCGTTGCACCGCACAGCGGCTCGCTGATCCGGCCGGTGGGCCCGGCCACCCTCACGGGCAGCCGGGTCACCACGGGCCGGCAGCAGTGCGGCTCCGGCGTACGGACCGAGCACCTGATCGGTCAGGCACGGCTCGGACGTTCGCGCCGAGCGGATCAACCGTCCGCTGCGGCTCGAACGCCGGCCGCGCGCACCGTCACATCCGTTCCGGCTCAGACACCCGCGCCGAGCAAGGCGTTGATCCGCTGCGGATCTCCGCAGACGATCAGCAGGGCTCCGGCACTGCGCCGCGCCGCCGACAGCGCACTCGCCGCGTCGTCGTCGACACCGTTGACCGCGATGATCACCACAGGCCGTGGCTTCACCCGGTCCGCTGCCGCGGCACCGGCGAAGAACACGTCGTCGCCCGCTTCGTGCTGGGCCCAGTAGGCGGCCTCACCGAAGGAGAGCTCGTGGGTCGCCCACGGGTGCTGCTCACCGGTGGTGAGCACCAGGATGTCGCCGGGTGCCCGGCCGGAGTCGAGCAGCAGGTCCACCGCCTCGTCGGCGGCGTCGAGCGCACCGTCGGCCCCGGCGGGGATCACCTGGAGCTGGGGTGCGGAACGATTCTCCGGCAGGGCCTCCTGGGGCCGGCCGGAGGTGGAGTGCGGGCGCGGCGCCGGGGGCGCGGGCCTCGCGGGGCCGGGACCCGGACGACCGGGGCGCGGCATGGCCGCGGAACGCGGACCGGGTACGGGACGAGGGGTCGACGCGGTACGGCCGGTGGCCGGCGTGGCGCGGGGACCCTGGACGCTCTCGTGAATCTGAGGCTCCTCGGGGCTGAGAGGCATGGGTGGTTGTCTATCAAACGCCGACGCGCAGGGCGTCAGCGGGTGGGCACATGTGCGCGATCAGAAATCGAAGCCGAGCTGGCCCCCGCTTTCCAGTGCGGCCGCCTCGGCGGAGAAGCGGACCTTCTTGAGGTGCTGCCACCTGGGCAGCGCGTCGAGGTAGGACCACGAGAGGCGGTGGTGGGCCGTGGGGCCCCGCTCCTCCAGCGCGGCCCTGTGCACAGGGGACGGATAGCCGGCGTTGGCGCCGAAGGCGAAGTCCGCGTACTCGCCGGATTCCGCTCCGAGTTCGGCCATCACGGCGTCCCTGCGGACCTTCGCGATCACCGAGGCCGCGGCGACCGCGACGCAGGACTGGTCGCCCTTGATGACCGTACGCACCTGCCAGGGCAGGCCCAGGTAGTCGTGCTTGCCGTCCAGGATCACCGCGTCGGGCCGCACCGGCAGCGCTTCCAGGGCCCGCACGGCGGCGAGCCGGAGCGCGGCGGTCATGCCGAGCTCGTCGATCTCCTGGGGTGAGGCGTCGCCGAGGGCATACGCGGTGACCCAGCGCTCCAGCAGCGGCGCGAGCTCCGCGCGGCGCTTCGGGCTGATCAACTTGGAGTCGGTGAGTCCGGCGGGAGGCTTGCGGAGGCCGGTGACTGCGGCACACACGGTGACCGGTCCCGCCCACGCTCCGCGTCCGACCTCGTCGACACCGGCGACGGTCCTGGCACCGGTGGTGGCGCGCAGTGAGCGCTCGACGGTGTGTGTGGGTGGTTCGTACGGCATGGCGCCAGCAAGCGTACGCCGGTGGACGCGCCGAGAACACCCCGGGGCGTACCTGACCGTCTCCGTCCGGTGCGGGATCGCCGGACGCAGACGCCGGGCCTCTCGTACGAGGGTGTGCGGCGAGGCTCGGCGCGCAGCCTCAGCCGGGGCCGGCGCGGAAGAACGGGACCGCGACCTGATCGATCAGTTCGGCGATGTCCCCATCGGTCCATTCGCTGCCGCACACCTTGCTGCGATACATCATCATCGCCGGGATGACGTCGAAGGCCAGCCCGCGCAGCGCGTCGGAGCGCACCTCGCCGCGGTCGACACCCCTGCTCACAACCTCCCTGATGAGAGCGGTCGTCGGTCCGATCACGCCACTGAGGATCACCGACTGGAACCGTTCCGCCGTGTCCGCATCACATTCGTGAAGGACTGCGCGGAGCGCCGAGCCCGACTTGGAGAGCATGGCGTCACGGAGCCCGCAGCACAGCTGGTAGAGGTCCTCGCGGATGCTCCCGTAGTCCGGTGCGTCACGGATCGCCGGCAGGGCGCTGCGCAGCGCGTCCGCGACCAGGTCCTCCTTCGAGGGCCATCGCCGATAGATCGCGGCCTTTCCGGTCTGGGCGCCGGCCGCGACACCCTCCATCGTCAGCCCGCTCCAGCCGACCGTACTCAGCCTCTCCAGAGCGGCGTCGAGGATCGCGCGTTCCAGTACGGGTCCGCGGCGCCTCAGGGACACCACCGGCTGCCGGGCGGCGGCTGCCGATCGCGAAGTAACCATGAGCTTCTCTCCATCGGAAACAGGTCGGTACGCCCGTGCCGGCCGGCCGGTGCCCGGAGCCGGGCGGGCAATGGCAGGACGGGCGTCGCAACGGGTCGGCGCGGAACTGAGCAGGTCCCGGCCGGGACGGTGGATCCGGACGCGATACGGCAACAAGGATTCAGTGAACGCTTGCGTTCACTGAAGGGGACTCACTAACGTTGACGCGACAGTGAACGGATCCGTTCACTAATTCACTTGTGGGGGACCCATAGTGACAACCTCTCAGTTAGAAGCACAGAGCGCACCGGGCGCGGCACGACGGCAGGGCCGCCCGGGGATCGCCCTGGCCGTCATCGCCGCCTGTCAGTTGATGGTTGTGCTCGATTCCACGATCGTCAACATCGCCCTGCCACACATCCAGGATGCACTCAGCTTTTCGACCACCGATCTCTCCTGGGTCCTCAGCGCCTACACGCTCACCTTCGGCGGTCTGCTGCTGCTCGGCGGCCGGGCCGGGGACATCCTGGGCCGCCGCCGCGTCTTCATGACGGGCATCCTGGTCTTCACACTGGCCTCACTACTGGGCGGATTCGCCCAGGAACCCTGGCAGTTGCTCGCGGCCCGCGCCCTCCAGGGCATCGGTGGCGCCATCGCCTCACCGACCTCGCTGGCCCTGATCACCACCACGTTCCCGGAAGGCCCTGAACGCAACCGCGCCTTCGGTGTCTTCGCCGCGGTGTCCGCGGGCGGCGGGGCGATCGGACTGCTGGCTGGCGGGCTGCTCACCGAATGGCTCGACTGGCGCTGGGTCTTCTTCGTCAACGTGCCGATCGGTGTGCTGATCGCGGTCCTGGCGCCGCTGTACATCAACGAGTCCGAGAAGCATCCGGGTCGTTTCGACATCTCGGGGGCTCTGACGTCGACCCTCGGCATGGCCTCGCTCGTGTACGGATTCATCCGGGCCTCCGAGGCGGGCTGGCGGGACTCCCTCACCCTGGCTTCGTTCGGCGCGGCGGTGATTCTGCTCGCCTCGTTCGTCCTCATCGAGATGCGTGCCAGGGAGCCGATCACCCCACTGCGGATGTTCGCCGACCGCAACCGTTCGGGGACCTACGTCATCATGCTCAGCCTGGCCGCGGCCATGTTCGGCATGTTCTTCTTCATCGTGCTGTTCGTGCAGAACGTACTGGCGTACAGCCCCATCGAGTCGGGCCTGGCGTTCCTGCCGGTGACGGTCGCGATCATCGTCGGAGCGGGGCTCTCGCAACGGTTCCTTCCGGTGCTCGGACCCAAGCCGTTCATGGTCACGGGCTCGGCGTTCACCGGCGTGGGCCTGGTCTGGCTGACGTTCATCTCCCCCGACAGCAGCTACCTTTCCGGGGTCCTGGGCCCGATGCTCGTGTTCGGCTTCGGCATGGGCCTGAACTTCGTGACCCTCACGCTGACGGCGGTCTCCGGCGTCGCCCAGCACGAGGCCGGGGCCGCCTCCAGCCTGCTCAACGCGAGCCA
This sequence comes from Streptomyces sp. NPDC050422, assembly GCF_044458665.1. Taxonomy (NCBI): domain Bacteria; kingdom Bacillati; phylum Actinomycetota; class Actinomycetes; order Kitasatosporales; family Streptomycetaceae; genus Streptomyces; species Streptomyces sp. NPDC050422. The sequence continues at coordinate 43,870 of NZ_JBITIE010000001.1, read as the reverse complement.
GCAGGTGGGCGGTTCACTGGGACTCTCCATCCTGGTCACCGTGTTCGGCACGGCGAGCCGCAACGAGGCGGAGAAGCAGGTTCCGCAGTTCCTGGCACAGGCGTCACCGGAACAGAAGGCGGAGTTCGCCAAGACGCACGAACTGCCCGGGAGCTGGGGCCACGCGGTGCTCTCCCAGGGCATCTCGACCGCGTTCCTCGCCGCGGTGGCCATGGCGGGCCTCGCCCTGCTGACGGCGCTGCTGGTGATCCGGGTACGCAAGAGCGATCTGGAGGCGCTGAGCGGAAAGGCGGCAGCGGGAGGACCGGCCGCCTAGGGCCTTTCGTTTGGCCTGATCCAAACGAGAGGCCCTAGGGCCTGCGGCGGCTCAGGGTCGGGACGGGCCCCGACCTGCGAACGACCGCCGTGCGGAGGCTTGCGGGCGCGGACGGGTCCCCTCGCGACCACATCGGCACCGGCGGCAGCGGTACGTACGGAAGCGGACCGCCCCTGAGGGGACGGCCCGCTTCCGGCGGTTCGTAATACGGCAATCAGTACGGGTCGTAGGGGTCGTACGGATCGTCCACGTCGCCGCGTTCGCTCCCGTTCTCCCCCGACCCGAGCCCACGGCAGTCACGCGTACGGTAGCCGGGGTCCCAGTCCCCGAGGATGTCCCGGGCCCTGGCCTCACCCCAACTCGTGGCGTACCACCGCTCGTCCGAGTTCCGCAGCGACCGCTGGATCTCCTCCAGGGCGCAGGAGCGCAGGGGCTCAGGCAGGGTGTCGAGGGCCGGCACGGCATCGGCGGAGAGACCGCGCAGGTACTCGATGTCGATCGAGTGATGACGGCTGTAGCGCTCGACGTTCTGTTCCGCGATCAGGCCGTCCGGCGAGACGAGTCCGAAGACCAGGACGCCGACGGCCGCGCTCGCCGCGACGGCGCGCGGCAGCATCTTCGCGCCGAAGACACCGGCGGCCATGATCAGCACGAGGACGACGCCCAGCCACAGCTCGACCGCCGCCACGGAGATCCGCAGCCGGGTCAGGCCGTACGCGTCGACGTAGAGGTCCATGCGCCGCAGCGCGGAGGCGACGACGACGAGCGTGAGCAGGCACAGGGTACCGAGGACGCCACGGACGAGCGTACGGTCGCGTGCTCCGCCGCGCGGCGCCCAGCGCAGCGCGAGCGCGATCACCAGCAGGGTGAGCAGCGTGGCCCAGAGCAGCTGCCAGAATCCCTCGCGGGCGTACTGGGAGTAGCTGAGATCGGTCTCGGCCATCACCTTGTCGTACCCGCCGAGCAGCACCGTGAGCTGAATGGCGAGGAAGGCGGCGAAGAGCAGGTTCAGGACGACCAGCGGCAACGCCCACTCCAGACGCCCGCGCGCCGGGCCCGGCCGCACCGTCAGACCGTCCCAGCGCACGGGGGCGGCGGCGGTGTACGCGGCGGCGAGCGCTCCCACGAGACCGAGCAGTCCGAGGAAGAGCCGCCACGGGCTGTCACCGACGGACACGTCGGGCATCAGGCTGCCGAGGACATCGGCGAAGGCCGCGTCGGCGCTCGCGAAGAGCGCCCCGAACACGATGAGAAGGACGACGGCCACGACCGTGGACCGGAAGACCACGCCCCAGCGGCCCCGGGAGCCCGCCATCCGGTCGCGTACACCGTGGACGGCCCAGCCCAGAGATTCGGCGACGGAGGTGAGCAGGCCCAGCGAACCGAGGAACACCCCGAGCCAGCTGCGGCTGCCGTGCAGCGCGAGGGAGCCGAGCGCGAAGGCGGAGACGATGGCGAGCAGAGTCGGCCAGCCGGCGTCACGGAGTGCCGGTACGGCGAGCAGGGCGAGCCCGCCGACCGCCCAGACGACCGTCCAGGGGCGCAGCCGACGGGAAGCGCCGCGGGCGGCGAAATGGGCCGCGAGTGCTGCGGGGACCGTCACGAGGAGCAGATTCAGGCCGATGCCGTCGCCGAGCAGCAGGACGCTGAGCAGTCCGGTCGCGAGTACGGCCCAGAGCGTGGCGCCCGGGATGGCTCCCGGCTTGACCGGACGGAGCCGCGCGAGCTCCGAGGGCGCCTGCTTGGTCTGCCCCCACGGGTTGGGCTGCGGCGACCGCGCCTGCTGCGCGTAGGCCGGAACCTTCGGCGGCTGCGGTTCGGTGGCGCGCGGCGGCGGGACCGCGGCTGTCCCGGGCTCCTGCGCGTGACCGGGCGGCTGCGCGGCCCCGGCGGGCTGGCTCGCCGTACCGGCCGAAGCCTGCCCGGGTGCCGAAGCCTGCTCGGGCTCCTGCGCGTGACCGGATGGCTGCGCGGCCCCGGCGGGCTGGCTCGCCGTACCGGCCGAAGCCTGCCCGGGTGCCGAAGCCTGCCCGGGTGCCGCGGTCTCTGCCGGATCCGGCACCGGCCGGCCCGTTCCCGACGGCTCCGCCGCCCGCGATGACTCCGGCGTACGCTCCGGCCGGGGTGATTCTGGCATGTGATCTGACACGGGACCCCTCCCCACCGAGGTCCGCTCACGCGAGCCCCTGGGCAGCGCGGCCCCCCGGCGTCTCAATCGGTGCGCACCCGTCGTGATGATCACCGCGGGCGGCGTGGCCGAAAGAGTAACCCCCCGTGACGGCCGTCAGCCGTACGGAGCAACGCTGTGGCAGTTCCGTGACAGTCGGCGCCGAAGGCGCCCTACCGCGACATCCAGTCGGGCAGGTCCTCCGTCTGCGCCGTCCACTCCACCGGTGGCGCACCCGCGGTGCCCGCCGCGACCACTCCGCCGACGATCGCGCAGGTCGTGTCGACGTCGCCGCCGGCCTGGGCGGTCACCCAGAAGGCCTGCTCGAAATCGCCGAGGCTGCGTGCCGCGGACCAGAGGGCGAAGGGGACGGTGTCGTGCGCGCTCGTACGACGCCCGTTGCCGAGGACGGCGGCGACCGTGCCCGCGTCCTTGTAGTCCAGCATGTCGCGGGCCCTGCGCAGCCCCGCGCCGACCGCGCTGCGCGGCACGAGCGCGATCACGCCGTCCAGGAGGTCCGTCGGCGTCGGCGGCCCGGTGGGCGAGGCCGCGAGCGAGGCGGCCGCCGCGACCGCCATCGCGCCGACGACGGCTTCCCGGTGCTGGTGCGTGGTGTACGAGGAGATCTCGGCCTGATGCGTGGCCTGTTCGGGGTCGTCCGCGTACCAGGCACCGAGCGGGGCGATGCGCATCGACGAGCCGTTGCCCCACGAACCCTGCCCCTGGAAGAGCGCGGAGGCCAGCTCGCGCCAGTCCCCTCCCTCCCGGACCAGCCTGAGCAGGCGGTTCACGGCAGGGCCGTATCCCCGGTCGAAGTCATGGTGCACCGCGAAGGAGCGGGCGAGAGCGTCCTGGTCGATACGGCCGTGCTCACTCAGCACGGCCAGCACCGAAGCGGCCATCTCCGTGTCGTCGGTCCACTGCCACGGCCCGGGGGGCAGAGTGCGGTCCTTCAGGAGCGGATAGTTGGCGGGCACGAAGAACTGGGAGCCCAGGGCGTCCCCCACGGAGAGGCCACGCAGGCTGGCAAGGGCGCGGGCGAAGCGCTGGTCGGAAGCGGATTCGGTCATCGCTTCCACTCTATCCGGTGATGCCGTACGGCTCAGGGGTGCGCCACCGCTCGAACGGCCTGTCCAGCGTGTAGCGGCCGTCCTTGCCCAGCACCAGCGTCCGGGACTCCCCGTTGCACGGGTTGGAGAGCGATTCGAACTCGGCCACGGACCAGTGGAACCAGCGCATGCAGAAGAGCCGCATGGTCAGTCCGTGCGTGACCAGCAGAACGTTCGGCGGGTGGTCGGGGTCCTCGAAGCTCCGGTACAGGCTCTCCAGGAAGGCGCCCACCCGGTCGTACACATCGGCACCGGACTCACCCTGCGCGAAGCGGTAGAAGAAGTGCCCGTAGGCGTCCCGGTACGCCTTCTGGAGGCGCACGTCGTCCCGGTCCTGCCAGTTCCCCCAGTCCTGCTCGCGGAGCCGGGGCTCCTCGCGCACCCGGACGCGTTCGAGATCCAGTCCGAGTGACCTGAACGTCTCGTGCGTCCGGCGGTAGGGCGAGACGTACACGCTGACCCGCTCCCTGTCGAAGAGCTCGCGCAGCCGCACCCCCGTCTCGCGGGACTGCCGCAGTCCGGTCGGGGTGAGCCTCAGTGCGTGGTCGGGCTCGCGCTCGTACACGGTGTCGTCGGCGTTGCCCTCGGACTCGCCGTGCCTGACGAGGACAATGCGTTGCGGTCTTGCCATGTACCGACCCTAAAGGCTGTCCCGCAATTGTCCGGAACCCGACGGTGCACATCGCCCGTGAAACCGTGGCCGAACCGGCCGGTCACACGGTCCACGCCGGTTCGAGCTGCACGACGTCACCGGCGAGCGAGGCCACGTCGTCCTCGGTCTGCGCCCGCTGCGAGAGCCGTTCGACGCTCGCCGGCCGGTACTTGCCGCGCTCGGCGCTGGACTGCCACATCGACAGGACCAGGAACTCGTGCCCCGGCGCCTCCCCGAACACGCCGCGCAGCATCCCGGGCGATCCGGCCATCGCCGGGTTCCACACCCGCTCCTGCATCAGTGCGAAGTGCTCGACACGGTCCTCGTGCACCCTGCTGTGCGCCACCCTGACCACATCCGCGTCCCCGAAGTGGGGTTCGAAGCCGGTCTTCACGTCGAAGCGGTACTCGAACAGCTTGACCTGGATGTCGTTGCACGTGCCGACCTGCGCGGCAGCCAGGGCGTCGTGCCCGCGTGCCATGAACGAGTCGTAGAAGACCCTGTTCTCCCAGAACGCGAAGACATGGGCCACCTCCGGCCGACCGCGGCTCCAGCCGCCGCCCTGCCCCCTGAACCCCGGCTCACCCAGCAGCCCCGCCCACTTGCGCTGCCCCCGCTCGAAACCGCGACGGTCCCCCACACTGCAGCGAATCCACTTGACCAGCACCGCATCATCGTACGGGTGATGGACGTGGCGTGGGTCACGCTCCGACGGAGTGCGTCAGAACCGGTCACCGGTGATCGCACAATGATCGCCATGACCTCGCTGCACACCAACCCGCTGTTCGACCGCCTGGATTCGGCGGAACGGATTCTCGTCGCCGGTGCGGGCGGGGGTTTCGACATCTACGCCGGGCTCCCCCTCGCGCTCTCCCTGATCCACCGGAACAAGCAGGTGCAGTTCGCCAATCTGTCGTTCAGCGCACTCGAGGGGCTCCCACTCGACTCCTGGCTCGCCCCCGACCTGGCCGTCGTCACCCCCGAAACCTCCCTCCACCAGCCGTACTTCCCGGAACGGACCCTCGCGCAGTGGCTCGCCCTGCACGGCTACCCGGGCCGCGTCCACGCCCTGTCCCGTACGGGCGTCCAGCCGCTGCGCGACGCGTACCGCGCACTGATCGAGCAGTACGACATCGACGCCGTCGTCCTCGTCGACGGGGGTACGGACATCCTGATGCGGGGCGACGAATCCGGCCTGGGCACCCCGGAGGAGGACCTGACCAGCGTCGCGGCGCTGGCCGCGATCGAGGGGCCGGACCGCCTGGTCGTCTCCATCGGCTTCGGCGTCGACGCCTACCACGGCGTGAGCCACGGCCTCGTCCTGGAGAACATCGCCGCCCTCGAACGCGACGGCGCCTACCTCGGCGCGTTCTCCGTGCCCCGTACGACCCGCGAGGGGGCGCTGTTCGTCGACGCGGTGGCCCATGCCCAGGAACACACGCCCGATCATCCGAGCATCGTCAACGGATCCATCGCCGCAGCGGTCCGGGGAGAGTTCGGGGATGTCCGGTTCACCTCGCGCACCAGCGACAGCGAGCTCTTCATCAATCCGCTGATGTCGCTCTACTTCGCCTTCGAACTGGAAGGGATAGCCCGCAACTGCCTCTATCTCGACCGTATCGAGCACACGCACCTCATGCGTCAGGTCAGCAGTGCGATCGAGGCGTTCCGGGACGAGGTGCGACAGCGTCCGCCGCGTCGGATCCCGCATTGAGACAGCCGGCCCCCACGGTGGCCCGATTACGCCCTCCCACTCCCAAGCCGGTTGGCTCCACGGGCCGTTACCGACATGATCGGGTGATAGAACCGGGACCGACGGCCCCGCGCGAAGGAGCGAAGTCCGATGAGCACTCCCAACAAGGACATCGAGAAGGTCGAGGTCAGGGTCAAATGGGACCCGAGTCCTCACGGCGAGCCCGCCAACGACCTCGACATCATCGCGGCGACCTACGCGGCCGAGGAGCCGTACGGAAGCCCCGCATATCTCGTGCACTTCGACAGCCGCGCACCCGACGGCACCATCACGCTCAACCGCGACAGCCGGAACGGGCAGGGCCTGGGCTACGACGAGGTCATGACGCTGGAGTTCGACCGGCTCTCGGAGGCGTACTCCCGGGTCGTCGTCGGCGTCGCCATTCAGCAGCGCGAGGGCCACAAGACGTTCGGGTCGATAGAGAACACCGGCGTGCAGATCCGTGAGGGGTACACCAGCCTCGCCGATAGCGACTTCTCGACGGTGCCCACGGCGACGGCCGCCGTCGTCGCCGAGTTCGTGCGGGACTCCTCGGGGGTCTGGCAGTTCCACGACACGGTGCGGGGGTTCGACGGGGACGCCGACTCGTTCGCCGCGGCGATGGGAAGCCGTCTGCCCGGAGCGTGACGCTCGGGGCAGACGGAAGGGGGCGGGCGGGACTCCTTGTTCGGAGTCCCGCCCGCCCCCTTCGGCCGGCCGTCGCCCCTCAGGGCATCGGACCGGTCAGCTGCAGCCGCTGGTCGAGCCGCAGCCCTCGCAGATGTAGCAGGACCCGGCACGCTGCATCTTCGTACCGCAGGAGAAGCAGAGCGGGGCGTCGGCGCTGATGCCGAGCTGCATCTCGACGAGCTCCGCCGAGGTGTGCGCCGTCTTCGTCTCCGCCTTCGCGGCCTCCTGGACGGGGGCGACCGCCTTCAGCGGCTCCGTCCGCACCGGAGCGGACTGGGCCAGGCTTTCGGCGTCCAGCTGCTCCTCCTCGAACGACGGCTCGTAGGAACCGGTGTCCAGGTGACGCTGACGCTCCTCGGCCGAGTGGATGCCGAGGGCCGAGCGGGTCTCGAAGGGCAGGAAGTCGAGCGCCAGGCGGCGGAAGATGTAGTCGACGATCGACTGCGCCATCCGCACGTCGGGGTCGTCCGTCATGCCGGCCGGCTCGAAGCGCATGTTGGTGAACTTCGAGACGTACGTCTCCAGCGGAACGCCGTACTGCAGACCGACCGAGACGGCGATGGAGAAGGCGTCCATCATGCCCGCGAGGGTCGAGCCCTGCTTGGACATCTTCAGGAAGACCTCACCGAGACCGTCGTCCGGGTAGGAGTTGGCGGTCATGTAACCCTCGGCGCCGCCCACCGTGAAGGAGGTGGTGATGCCGGGACGGCCCTTGGGCAGACGCTTGCGGACCGGGCGGTACTCGACGACCTTCTCGACCGCGGTACGGATGGTGTCCTCGGCCTTGGCCGTGACGGCCTCCTTCTCCTTCTCCTTCGTCTTCGCGGAGAGGGGCTGGCCGACCTTGCAGTTGTCGCGGTAGATCGCGAGCGCCTTGACGCCCATCTTCCACGCCTCGAAGTAGACCTCTTCGACGTCCTCGACGGTGGCCGTCTCCGGCAGGTTCACCGTCTTGGAGAGCGCGCCGGAGATCCACGGCTGGATCGCCGCCATCATGCGCACGTGGCCCATCGCGGAGATGGAACGCTCACCCATCGCGCAGTCGAAGACCTCGTAGTGCTCAGGCTTCAGCCCGGGGGCGTCGATCACGTTGCCGTTCTCGGCGATGTGGGCGACGACCGCCTCGATCTGCTCCTCCTGGTAGCCCAGGCGGCGCAGGGCCTGCGGGACGGTGCCGTTGACGATCTGCATCGAGCCGCCGCCGACCAGCTTCTTGAACTTGACCAGGGCGAGGTCGGGCTCCAGGCCGGTGGTGTCGCAGGACATCGCGAGACCGATGGTGCCGGTGGGCGCGATGACCGACGCCTGCGCGTTACGGAAACCGTTCTTGGCGCCGAGGCGGATGACGTCCTGCCAGGCCTCCGTCGCGGCGGCCCAGATCGTGTTGTCCAGTTGGTCGGCGTGCACGGCCACGGCGTTGGCGTCGGCGTGCTGCTTCATGACGCGCTGGTGCGGCTCGGCGTTACGGGCGTAGCCGTCGTACGGGCCGACGACGGCGGCCAGCTCGGCGGAGCGCTTGTACGAGGTGCCGGTCATCAGCGAGGTGATGGCGCCGGCGAGCGCGCGGCCGCCGTCGCTGTCGTACGCGTGGCCGGTCGCCATCAGCAGGGCGCCGAGGTTGGCGTAGCCGATGCCCAGCTGCCGGAAGGCGCGGGTGTTGTCGCCGATCTTCTCGGTCGGGAAGTCGGCGAAGCAGATCGAGATGTCCATCGCGGTGATGACCAGCTCGACGACCTTGGAGAAGCGCTCGGACTCGAAGGACTGGTTGCCCTTGCCGTCGTCCTTGAGGAACTTCATGAGGTTCAGCGAGGCGAGGTTGCACGACGTGTTGTCCAGGTGCATGTACTCGCTGCACGGGTTCGAGCCGTTGATCCGGCCGGACTCGGGGCAGGTGTGCCACTGGTTGATCGTGTCGTCGTACTGGATGCCGGGGTCGGCACAGGCCCAGGCCGCCTCGGCCATCTTGCGGAAGAGGGACTTGGCCTCGACCTCTTCGATGACGTCACCGGTCATCCGGGCTCGCAGCCCGAACTTCCCGCCGGACTCGACGGCCTTCATGAACTCGTCGTTCACGCGGACCGAGTTGTTGGCGTTCTGGTACTGGACGGACGTGATGTCGTCGCCGCCCAGGTCCATGTCGAAGCCCGCGTCGCGCAGGGCGCGGATCTTCTCCTCCTCCTTCACCTTGGTCTCGATGAAGTTCTCGATGTCGGGGTGGTCGACGTCGAGGATGACCATCTTGGCCGCGCGACGGGTGGCACCACCGGACTTGATCGTTCCGGCGGACGCGTCGGCGCCACGCATGAAGGAGACCGGTCCGGAGGCGTTGCCGCCGGAGGACAGGAGTTCCTTGGAGGAGCGGATACGGGAGAGGTTCAGGCCGGCACCGGAGCCGCCCTTGAAGATCATCCCCTCTTCCTTGTACCAGTCGAGGATCGACTCCATGGAGTCGTCGACGGCCAGGATGAAGCAGGCGGAGACCTGCTGCGGCTGGGGGGTGCCGACGTTGAACCAGACCGGCGAGTTGAAGCTGAAGATCTGGTGCAGGAGGGCGTACGCCAGCTCGTGCTCGAAGATCTCGGCGTCCGCGGGAGAAGCGAAGTAGTTGTAGTCCTCGCCGGCCTTCCGGTACGTCTTCACGATCCGGTCGATCAGCTGTCGCAGACCGGTCTCGCGCTGAGGGGTGCCGACAGCCCCGCGGAAGTACTTGCTGGTGACGATGTTGACCGCGTTCACCGACCAGAAGTCGGGGAACTCGACGCCACGCTGCTCGAAGTTGATCGAGCCGTCGCGCCAGTTGGTCATGACGACGTCACGGCGCTCCCACGCCACCTCGTCGTACGGATGCACGCCGGGAGTGGTGTGAATGCGCTCGATACGCAGGCCCTGCTTGGTCGCAGTCGACTTGGTCCCCTTGCGGGCACCTCGTGCCGGGCCGCTCGCCGTCTCTGTCATGCCGCCTCCCATATGTGGGCAAAAACGCCCTGAAGTGCCGAGAACTTCCCCGGGCACAGTGTGTGTCTGATGCTTCGGACGCCGCGTACGTCATGCGCCGCCCGGAGCAGGTCCAGGTGCCGGCCCGCAGCCGATCCTCGGATCAGCGGGGCCGACGGGTGCCGCTCAGTCGGCGGCGACGGCGGGAACGGGGACCTCAAGGGTCTCGCCGGTCCCGCATCCTTGTACGGGAGGCCGCCGCTCGCGGAGTTCCACGATGGCGGCCTCGAAGTCTTCGAGGCTGTCGAACGCCCGGTAGACGGACGCGAACCGCAGGTACGCGACGAGGTCGAGTTCCTGCAGGGGGCCGAGGATGGCCAGACCCACGTCGTGAGTGGTCAGCTCGGCACTGCCGGTGGCGCGCACCGCCTCCTCGACCCGCTGGCCGAGTTTGGCGAGGGCGTCCTCGGTGACCGGCCGCCCCTGGCACGCCTTGCGCACGCCGGAGATGACCTTGGTACGGCTGAAGGGCTCGGTGACACCGCTGCGCTTGACCACCATGAGCGAGCAGGTCTCCACCGTCGTGAAACGGCGGGAGCAGTCGGGGCACTGGCGACGCCGGCGGATCGAGGTCCCGTCGTCGGTGGTGCGACTGTCGACGACCCGGCTGTCGGGGTGCCTGCAGAAGGGGCAGTGCATGGCTCCCAACCCTCCTTCACAAGCACGACTGAATAGCCTCTTCAGGCCCGGTGACGGGCCTTCGAAGCGGTCTCAAGCATAGGCGATGACCACACCCCCGATGGACGGGGACCACAACTTCTGGGTGGCTGTAGCAATCCAACCACTAGATCTTGGGTTTGGTCGCGCATTTGGCCCTAGCGCGTGTCGCGCATGGCGGGCGGCCGGAAGGCAGCGTACGACCGACCAAGAGGGTACGGGAAGGGGAGGGCGCCCCGCGTACGGGGCGACCACCTCCGGGCCGCGCGAACGACGGTCCGGCCACCCTCTCGGTCGCCGCCCGCGACACGGACGGCAACCCCGCGCGCCCGCGCCGCGGGCGCGGACGGTAGCGTAATGGTCCGAATTGCCGGTCGGTCCGCAGGCGTGGGCCGAGGTCCGGCCGACGGCGGAACGCCTCTCCCGGCTCCGCTCATACACCCGGCGCTGAACACGTGGCAGACTTTTATTCGTTTTTCACTCGAACGTGTGTTTGGCGCAACCTTTCGAAAGCTACTACCGTTGTGCAGCTAGGGAGACCATTCGAGAGGGGCCGACGTGACCACCACCGCAGACAGTGCCATCATCACTGCCCAGGACCGCTCCCAGAGCCGACTCGAGCCGGTGCATGCCATGAATGACTCAGGCACGAACACGGAGGGTCCGGAGCCCGCGCGCCCAGCGCGCTCGCTGCCCGGACGACCTCCTGGAATCCGGGCGGACAGCTCGGGGCTCACCGACCGGCAGCGGCGCGTGATCGAGGTCATCCGGGACTCCGTACAGCGGCGGGGATACCCGCCGTCGATGCGGGAGATCGGGCAGGCGGTGGGCCTTTCCAGCACGTCCTCCGTCGCACACCAGCTGATGGCCCTGGAGCGCAAGGGCTTCCTTCGCCGCGACCCCCACCGCCCCCGGGCGTACGAGGTGCGCGGCTCGGACCAGCCCAGCACGCAGCCCACGGACACCACCGGGAAGCCCGCGGCGTCGTACGTGCCGCTGGTGGGCCGGATCGCGGCCGGTGGGCCGATCCTCGCCGAGGAGTCGGTCGAGGACGTGTTCCCCCTCCCCCGCCAGCTGGTCGGGGACGGAGAGCTCTTCGTGCTGAAGGTCGTCGGTGACTCGATGATCGAAGCCGCGATCTGTGACGGGGACTGGGTCACCGTGCGACGCCAGCCCGTGGCGGAGAACGGCGACATCGTGGCGGCCATGCTGGACGGCGAGGCCACGGTCAAGCGCTTCAAGCGCGAGGACGGCCATGTGTGGCTGCTCCCGCACAACTCCGCGTACCAGCCGATCCCCGGCGACGAGGCGACGATCCTCGGCAAGGTCGTGGCGGTGCTGCGGCGGGTGTGAAGCACCGCCACTGTCCCGCAGGGCCCCTGGATCCGCAGTACGGATCCAGGGGCCCTAGCCATGTCTCCATGGCCTCGCGGGCCTACTTCGCATCGGCCTTGGCCGCCGCGTCGATCGCGGCGAGCGAGCGGCGGGCCTGGTTCGGGTCGGTGGTGTACCAGAAGTCGGGGAGCGAGGCGCGGAGATAGCTGCCGTACCTGGCATTGGCCAGGCGCGGGTCGAGCACCGCGACGACTCCCTTGTCCCCGGTGGCGCGGACCAGACGGCCGGCGCCCTGGGCCATCAGCAGGGCCGCGTGCGTGGCGGCCACGGCCATGAAGCCGTTGCCCCCAGCCTCCTCGACAGCCTTCTGCCGCGCGCTCATCAGCGGATCGTCGGGCCGAGGGAACGGAATCCGGTCCATGATCACCAGCTGGCAGCTCGCGCCGGGGACATCGACGCCCTGCCAGAGCGAGAGCGTGCCGAACAGACACGTCTCGGGGTCGGCCGCGAAGTTCTTGATCAGCTCCCCCAGGGTCTCCTCGCCCTGGAGCAGGATCGGCTTCTCCAGCCGGCCCCGCAGCTCCTCGGCGGCCGCCTGGGCCGCCCGCATGGAGGAGAACAGCCCGAGCGTGCGCCCGCCCGCGGCCTCCACCAGCTCGGCGAGCTCGTCGAGCATGTCGGTGCGGGAACCCTCCCGGCCGGGGGTCGCCAGATGCCGGGCGACATACAGGATCCCCTGCTTCGGGTAGTCGAAGGGCGAGCCGACGTCGAGGCCCTTCCACTGCGGGACGTCATCACCCGCGGTGCCCTCCGGGGAGAGGCCGAGGGAGGCCCCCACCCCGTTGAAGTCCCCACCGAGCTTGAGGGTGGCCGAGGTGAGGACCACGGAGCGGTCGGCGAAGAGCTTCTCCCGCAGCAGCCCGGAGACCGAGAGCGGGGCTACCCGCACGGAGGCGCCGAAGCGGTCGTGGCGCTCGAACCAGACGACGTCGTACTCGGAGCCCTGCGTGATGCGTTCGGCGACGCCGTGGATCGACTCGACCGCGGCCAGCGCCTGCTTGCGGACCGCGTCCTCGTCCTGGACGGACTTGTCGCGGGTGGAGCCGATTGCGGTGATCACCGTACGGGCGGCGTCGCGCAGCGCCATCAGCGCATACCCGAGGTCCTCCGGGACCTCCTCAAGCCGGCCGGGCAGTGCCAGCTCCATCACCCGCTCGAAGCCCTCCGAAGCCGTCTGCAGGGCGTCGGCCGCCTTCTCGTTGACCAGCTTCGCCGCGCGGCGCACCGCGCGGTTGACCTGGCCGGGGGTGAGCTCGCCGGTGGCCACCCCGGTGACCCGGGAGACCAGCTCATGGGCCTCGTCGACGATCAGCACCTCGTGGCTCGGGAGCACCGGGGCGCCCTCGATGGCGTCGATGGCCAGGAGCGCGTGGTTCGTCACCACCACGTCGGCGAGCTTGGCGCGCTCGCGGGCCTGCTCGGCGAAGCACTCGGCACCGTACGCGCACTTGGTGGCGCCCAGGCACTCCCGTGAGGAGACGGAGATCTGCGCCCAGGCCTTGTCCGAGACGCCGGGGGTGAGGTCGTCCCGGTCGCCCGTCTCCGTCTCGTCCGCCCAGTCCCGCATGCGCAGCAGGTCCTGGCCCAGCTTGCTCGACGGGGCAGCCGCCTCGAACTGGTCGAAGAGCCCCTCTTCCTCCTCCTGCGGCACGCCCTCGTGGAGGCGGTGCAGACAGAGGTAGTTCGACCGGCCCTTGAGCATGGCGAACTGCGGGCGGCGTCGCAGCAGCGGATGCAGGGCGTCGACCGTACGCGGAAGATCACGCTCCACGAGCTGCCGCTGGAGGGCCAGGGTCGCCGTGGCCACCACGACGCGCTCGCCGTGTGCCAGCGCGGGCACCAGATAGCCGAGCGATTTGCCCGTGCCGGTGCCCGCCTGCACGAGCAGGTGGGAATGGTCGTCCACGGCCTCGGCGACAGCGTCGGCCATGGCGGCCTGACCGGGTCGCTCCGTACCGCCTACGGCGGTCACGGCGGCGTGCAGGAGCTCGGGGAGGGATGGCTTCGTCATAGCCGGACCAGCCTACGGGGCGCCACTGACAACAACGGTCACTCCCGGACTCATGCGGAGGGGTGGAGCGGATTGGCCACCGTGCCGTGGACCGCCGCGTGCGGCCGCTCGGGCCGGTCGCGGTAGCCGTCCAGATGCAGGCGGTTGCGGTTCAGACAGAGGCGTTCGATGCGGGGCGTCAGCATGTCGAACATCTCGAACCGCTCCTTCAGCTCCGGGAAGCGGGCGTGGTGGCGCAGGATCTCCGCCCGGACGAGTGACCAGAATTCGCTCTCCGGGACGCCGAGCTGTTCCTCGCAGAGCGGGGACAGGAAGCGGAAGACCCCGGTGAAGAGCCCGGAGTGGATGAACTGGGTGAGGAAGGCGGGCTCCTCGGTGAGCAGGACACGCCGCACGTCCGGTGGCATGGTGTCGTGCTCGGGCAGCGGCCGGGCGCTGACGTTCACGTCGTCGACGAAGTCCTTGATCGCCAGGCGCACCGGGACGTCGTGCTCGTCGAAGACGACGATGGCGTTCTCGCCGTGCGGGGAGAAGACGGTGCCGTAGCGGTACAGGAAGTGCAGCAGCGGCGGGAGCAGCGCGGCGAAGAGCCGGGTGAGCCAGATCGTCGGCGTGAGACCGGAGCGGGCGACCAGCTCGGCGGTGAAGGCGCGGCCCTTCGGGTCGGTGTGCAACAGCGAGGCGAGTGTGCGGGCGCGCTCACCGGGGGCCAGGCGCGGCAGGAGCGGCTCGCGCCAGATCGCTCCGAGGATCTCCTTGAACTGGTACGGCGTCTCGGGGAGGTGGTCGTAGAGGGGATGCTCGACCGTGACCGAGGCGACCTCGCCGAGGAGGATGACGCCGCAGGTGTCGCGCAGGAACGGGTCGTTGTCGCGCATTCCCTGCACCCAGCTGGTGACGGCGGGAGCGGCGAGAGTGCGTTCGGTCGGCAGGCCCCGCCAGACCAGAGTGTTGAGGATGGACAGCGGGAGCTTGACCGTGTGCCGGTCGGGCCGTGCCAGGTTGGCGAAGGTGCGGATGGACTGCTGCGGCAGCCGCAGGTCCGGGTCGGCGTGCAGGGGGACGATGTCGCCGGCGGCGATGGCCGGGGCGAACAGGGGCACGATCCACTCGTCCCACTGCCAGGGGTGGACGGGCAGGCAGTAGTAGCCGTCCGGGTCGAGGCCGCGACCGCGCAGGGCCGCGGCGAAGGACTCGCGGACCGCGGGGTCCAGCTCCTGGGCGTAGAGCCGGCCGGGGTCGGCGAGCGCGTTCACGCCCCGGTAGGCGGCGATCCGGGAGGACACGGCGATCCACGGCAGCGTGACCGGTGTGCGGGCCTCGGGGGTGAAGCGGGCCGCGTCGGTGGCGGAGAAGCCGAGCCGCCCCTTGTTGGCGACGATCCAGGGGTGGCCCGTCTGGTGGCCTTCGAGCTCGGCGTAGTCGAGTTCGGCCAGCTCGGCGGCGCTGAGCGCCCCGTGGTCGAGGCGGGCGTCGGCGGTGAGCGTGGTGGTGAGTTCCCGGACCAGATGGCCGAGGGTGGCGCCGTCGAGCCCGAGGAGGCGGCGGGCACGGGCGAGGAACAGCAGCGGATCGCGGAAGGGGACGCTGCCCGCGACCGGGCCCCGCCGGTCCGGCGCCCCTCCCCCTGCCTCGCTCTCGGCCCCGGCGGCCGCGTCCGCCTCCGTCGCCGCGCTGCTCGCCTCACGGATCGAGTCGGGCGCCACGCGCCAGCTCCCGTAGACGCCCCGCCGGGCCGTGAAGCCGAGGCTGCCGCCGTCGTCGAGCACGAGGGTGTACGTATCGCCACCGGCGGATCGCGGAACGGGCCGGACGACTTCCTCGTAGGCGAATTCGCCGAGCATCTTGGCGAGCATCCGGGCGGCGGCCCGGTCCCAGACCGCGCGGTTCAGTTCCGGGGTGCTGAGCAGCGTGGGCGTCTGGGCTGCGTCACTGCTCGGGGGATATTTCGGCACGGGGACTCCTCGGGAGGGAACCGACGGGGTTCGAGCGATGGGGGCAGGACAGCGGATCGTTCACAGCTGGGCACGGTGGGCTCGGTCACGGACCATCAGCGCGGCCCGCTTCTCCGGGAGTTCGACCTCGGCGGAGTAGCGGAATCCGGCACGCAGGAACGCGGAGACGGATGGGGTGTTACGGAGGTCCGGCTCGGCGACGACCCGTGTGCACCGGGGGCGGTTGTCGAGGACGAGGTCGGAGACGGCCCTGAGCAGGGTGCTCCCGATCCCGTGGCCCCGCTGGTCCACGTCGCCGATGAGGAGGTGGATCCCGGTGTCGTGCGGCCGGACCGGGCAGTGCCGGGCCAGGGGGTCCAGGTCGGCCCGGTAGATCTCCCAGTAGCTCATCGGGACGCCGGAGAGCACTCCCAGACAGGGAACACTGCGGCCGTCGCCGTCGAGTTGGGGCATCAGGTGCCGGGCGGTGACGGTCTCGGCTCCGGCAAGTTCCCAGAAGGCCGCGACGGCGGGGTCGTTCATCCAGCCGCTGATCACGGCGAGGTCGCGCTCCAGCCGCACGGGGACGAGCTGGAACACGCCGGCCGGGGTCGTGACGGGCTTCCACTCCGCGGGCCCGTCGAGCAGACCGGAGTCCGCCGGTCCGTACCCGTACGCCGGGGCCTCCTCGCTCAGGAGGGCGAGCAGTTCGGCGGTGATCCGCAGGTCCAGCGTGTCCTCGGGGCCCGGCCCGGCCTGGCGGGCGGGCCCGGGGTCGGTGGGCGCATCGGCGGGAGGCACGGTGACGCTCTCCTCTCTCGACGGTTGGGCGTCCCGGCTGGGACGGGGTGGTTTCCTCAGCCGCACAGGGGGTTGGTGATGGTGACGTACACGGACTGGGTGTCCACTGGTCCGACGAGCTCGTCGAGGCCGCGCAGGCGCGTGAGCATGTTGGCCTTGCAGCGCAGACGGGGGGTTTCCAGCAACTGTGCGGGGAGCGGGGAGCCGAGTGCGGCGGCCGATCCGAGGAACCGCCGGAAGGCGGCCAGGAGCACCTGTTCGTCGGCGAGCTGCTGGGCGCCGAACGCCCCGATCAGTCCGAACACGTTGTTGATGCCGAGGTAGTACGCGAAGCGTTCGTCGGTGACGGCGTCGGAGACGAAGGTGTCGCTGACCGCTCCGATGCCGGGGAGCCTGCGGTCGAGAGCGGCGCGGTGGGACTCGCGGAAGTAGTAGCCCTGATTGTCGCGGTAGCGGCCGCCGACCGGCCAGCCCTCGGCGTCGAGCAGCACCAGGGTGTTCTGCTGGTGTGCTTCGAGGGCGACCCCCGCGTGGCCGTCGAGCCAGAGCACCGGTTGCACCACGCGGTCCAGGTAGCGCAGGAACCACTCGGCGGCGACGGCGGTCGTGGTCCGCCCGGTGGCGGCGCCGAGGCGGCGGACGATGTCGGCGAGGCGGGACCGCATGCCCGCCCGGTCGGGCCAGGGGCGCGGCGCGGTGAGCCCGGCGATGCAGACCGCGTCGTCGTAGCGGTCGAAGGGGTTGTGGCGCAGCATCACGTCGAGGCCGGGGATGTGTTCGCCCTCGGGGGTGTCGACCGCGAGCCATGCGGGGTCGCGGACGATGTCGAATCCGGGGTGGACCGCGTGCCACTGCCGGGCGAGTCCGGTGCGCAGCAGCCGGTGGACCTCGACGCCCCGGTGGAGTTCCTTGCGGAGGTTCTCCCGGCGGGAGTTGGTGATGCGCACGCCGAGGGAGAGCTTCAGCATGAGGTCGACTCCCGGCCGCCCGACGGTGCGCACCGAGGAGGTGGGGTGCCAGCGTTCGCCGTAGGGACCGAGGTCGTGCAGCAGGCCGGAGTCGGCGAGGGCCGCGACTTCGGGCCGCATGGCCAGTTCGCGGGCCTGCCAGGGGTGGAGCGGGATCGGTGCGGTGCGTGCGGGAAGCCGGAGGCCCTCGGCGTGGCGGGTCACGAGTTCCACGGCCGGGACCGGCCGGCCGTGGTCGGTCCAGGCGGAGTCGGTGGCCAGTACGGACCGGTCGACGGCCATCCAGTGGAGCGGGAAGGAACCGTGCGACTCGGGCGAGTAGAGGCGGGACTCGGAGTCGGAGAGGCCCTCCCTGCTCTTGGGCGAGGGGTGGAGCGGGTGGCCGAGGAGGAGTGACTGCTCCGCGGTCAGGAAGAGGTCCGCCTCGGCGGGTGCAGCGGGCCGGCGCCGTTGCCCGGCGATGAATCCGGCGGTCCGGCGTACCGAGTCGGCCACCCTGGCGACCATGTCGGCGCCCTCGTTGTGGTCGGCCTCGCGCCCCAGGAGTGCGGCGACGGTGACGGCATCGGCGGTCGGCGCGCCCTCGGGTGCCTGTTCCAGGAGAGGCGGACCGAAGCGGTGCCAGCCGGTAGCGGACCAGTGGCGGACGGGGACGAGCAGGGCGGTGCCGCTGGCGGGGAGCGGGATGCGGAGGGTCTCCCCTTCCGGGCGGGGCAGGTCGCATTCGCGGACCCAGCAGCGCAGCAGGTTCTCGATGCCCGCCACGTCGGCGGCGCGGAGCGGGTCCGGGTGGTCCAGGGGGTCGGGTGCCGGTTCGGGGCGGGCAGTCGCCGTGTGGGCGTGCCACTGACCGTGCGGCACCTCCTTCTGGCGCGGCACGGTCGACGCCTCCACGGCGAGGGGGCCGGAGGTTCCGGCCTCTCCCCGGTGGTTGCTGGAGGGAGGGCCGTCGGCCTCGGGCGCGGGGGTGGGGTTCACGGCGGTCTTTCCTGTGATGGTTTCCGGGGTCAGCGGATCGACCCGGTCACGGTCCGTCGGTGCGGTGAGCGCTCGGCGGCTGCCAGGGCGTCGGCGAGGCGGTCGACGACCGCCGTCGCCTGTTCGTCGGTGAGCGTGAGGGGTGGGAGCAGGCGTACGACCGTGGAGTGACGGCCGCCGAGTTCGACGATGAGTCCGCGGCGCAGGCACTCCTGCTGGACGGCCGTGGCGAGGACCGGGTCCGGTGGTGCCTCGCCGCCCGCGCCCACCGGGGCGGCCTCGGGGTCGACGAGTTCGACGCCGATCATCAGGCCCCTCCCGCGGACGTCGCCGATGCACGGGTGGTGGGTGGCCAGGGACCGCAGGCTCGCCAGCATCCGGGCGCCGAGGTCGGCGGCGCGCTCGGCGAGCCGGTTCTCCCGTACGTGGGCGAGGGTGGCGGTGCCGGCGGCCATGGCGAGCTGGTTGCCGCGGAAGGTGCCTGCGTGGGCACCTGGCTGCCAGGTGTCGAGTTCGGAGCGGTAGACGATCACGGCGAGCGGGAGGGAGCCTCCGATGGCCTTGGAGAGCACCATCACGTCGGGCACGATGCCGCTGTGCTCGACGGCCCAGAAGGCACCGGTCCGGCCGACGCCGGTCTGCACCTCGTCGGCGATCAGGGGGATGGACCGGGACGCGGTGATCTCCCGCATCCGGCGCATCCAGCCGTCGGGGGCGGGGTTGACCCCGCCTTCGCCCTGGACGGGTTCGACGATCATTCCGGCCGGTGCGGGTGTTCCGCTCTTGGGGTCGTCCAGCACGCTCTCGGTCCAGCGCGCGGCGAGTTCCGCACCCTGCTCGCCGCCGGTGCCGAAGGGGCAGCGGTAGTCCTGCGGGAACGGAAGCCGGGTCACCCGTACGTCCTCGGCACCGCCTGATGCGGCGAGGGCGCCCGCCGTCATGCCGTGGTACGCGCCGGTGAAGGCGAGCAGGCCGCTGCGCCCGGTGGCGGCGCGTACCAGCGTGAACGCCGCCTCGACCGCGTCGGTGCCGGCCGGCCCGCAGAACTGGATCCGGGCGTCGTCGGCGAACTCCCGCGGCAGGGTGGCGAACAGCTCGGTGGTGAAGGCGTCCTTGACCGGCGTGGCCAGGTCCAGCACGTGCAGGGGCGCACCGGAGTCGAGGACCTTCTTGATCGCCTCCAGGACGACGGGGTGGTTGTGCCCGAGAGCCAGAGTCCCTGCCCCGGACAGGCAGTCGAGATAGCGCCGCCCGTCCGCCCCTTCGATGGTCAGCCCGCGGGCCCGTACCGGCACGATCGGCAGCGACCGCGCATAGGTGCGGGCGGCCGATTCACGCAGCGACTGGCGGCGCAGGATGCCTTCGTGGGGCGCTGGGTCCTGTCCGGAGTTCCCCCGCGGCGTCGCGGCGTCCGCGCTGGAACTCCGGACGGGACCCAGTGGTGGTGCCGGAGCTGGTTCGGTCACGGCCACGGCTGTTGATCCTCCCGCTGTAACAGTTGCGTTGCACGTCAGCACGATTCCGCAAGGACGGACTGCGGGGGTGAACGCTGTCTCCGTGTCCCCCGTACGTACCAACGACGCCGGGCGCGGCGGATCACGGGTATATCCGAAGATCCTTGCGGGCCTGAACCAGGGCCCTGCCGCACGCCGTCGACGGCCGCACCGGCATAGTGGGGGACCGTGCCGTGGCTCCGGGACAACCTCCCGGCAGCTCGGCCTGCCCGGAAAGACAGGCGGACGGCCGTCCGTCGGAGCCGGTCCGTGTGCGGTTCAGCAGTGCGCACGTGCAGTACAGAAGCGTTGGGTTACGAAGTCCCAGGGGGATCACCAGATGCGACTCATTCGACCAGGATTCACCGCACGCCGCGGGGGGAACGCTCGCCGCACCCCTTCCACCGTGCTCGCCACAGCGGCGGTCACCGCCGTCCTCGCCCTCACCGCGACGGCCTGCGGGCCGAGCGAGGACGACGCGAGCACCGAGCCGAGCAGCAGTTCCGCGGGCCAGACGTCGGACAACAAGATCACCATTCCGGATGATCTGAAGGACCGGCTCAAGGAACACGGGATCGACCTCGACCAGTGGAAGAGCGGCGAGTGGAAGAACTGGGACAAGGACAAGTGGCTGCGTGAGGCCAAGGACTACATCAACCCCGTCATCGAGGGCCTCTGGGACCCGGACCGGATGCGGGACGCCGACAAGGCGCCCGAGCAGCCGGTCGACAACGACATCTCCGGCGACGAGGGCGTGACGGACCCGACACCCGCCCCGGTCCGGGCCGTTGGCGTACAGACGCCCTACCACGACAACGCCGCCGAGTCCGGGAAGCTGTTCTTCGACGGCCCCGAGGGTTCGATGGTCTGCTCGGCAACCGTGGTGAAGGACCCGGCGCACCCGGGGAAGTCCAACATGGTGTGGACGGCGGGCCACTGTGTGCACGCGGGCAAGAAGGGCGGCTGGTACCGCAACATCGCCTTCGTGCCGTCGTACAACAACAGCGGGCTGTCGACCGACGAGCTGCGGAACGACCCGCCCAAGGAGAAGGTCGCCCCGTACGGCGTGTGGTGGGGTTCGTGGGCGCAGACCTCCGAGCAGTGGATCGACCAGGGCGCCTCGGCCGGCGGCCTGGGTGCCCCGTACGACTTCGCCGTGCTGCACGTGACGCCGGAGAAGGGCTCTTCGGGCAAGTCCCTGGAGGAGACGGTCGGTTCGGCGCTGCCGGTCGAGTTCAACGCCCCGGCGGTGCCCAAGATCGCCGACATGACGGCCACCGGCTTCCCGGCCGCTCCGCCGTACGACGGCCAGAAGCTCTTCCAGTGCAAGGACAAGCCGGGCCGGATCTCGCTCACCAAGGACGACCCGACGATGTACCGCATCGGCTGCTCGATGACCGGCGGTTCCTCCGGTGGCGGCTGGGTCGCGGCAGGGCAGGACGGCAAGCCCGCACTGGTCTCCAACACCTCGATCGGACCGGTGACGGCCGGCTGGCTGGCCGGGCCCCGACTCGGCAAGGAAGCCAAGGGCGTCTACGACTCCGTCAGCAAGAAGTACGCGGGTCAGTAAGCACGGACCGCCGTCCGCCCGGGTGTGGACGACGGCATATCAGGGGCCTTCGGCGGAACAACACCTTCCGCCGGGGGCCCCTGGACCTCCCGGCATCGCTCACCGCAGGCGGCCTGCCCCTTCGGTGGCAACGGACACCTTCCGGGCCGCCATAGGGTGGTGCCCGCACATCACCGACAGCCGGTCAGTCCGGCATCCGGCATGACAGGCTCATGCCATTAAAGGGTTTCAGGGGGAATCTTTTTCATGCGATCCATACGCCCGCTGCTCACCGCGACCGGCCTCGTCGCCGTCCTCGCGCTGACGGCGACGGCCTGCGGTCCGAGCGAGGAAGCGGCGGCCGACAAGCCCGCCGCCACCGCGTCCGCCGACGGCAACGACTCCGGCGGCCTGCCCGCCGATCTGGCCGACACCCTGAAGAAGCACGGTGTCGACCTGGACAAGTGGAAGAGCGGCGAGTGGAAGGACTGGGACAAGGACAAGTGGCTGCATGAGGCCAAGGACTTCGTCAACCCGGTCATCGACGGACTGTGGAAGCCCGACCGGATGAAGGCGGCGAAGGACCCGGCCAAGACGATGTCGGCCGGGGACCTCTCCGGCGGCCAGGGCGTCAGCGACCCGGAGCCGGAGCCGGTCACGGCCGAGCGCGAGAAGACGCCGTACCACGACTACGCGGCCCCGGT
This sequence comes from Streptomyces sp. NPDC050422, assembly GCF_044458665.1. NCBI lineage: Bacteria > Bacillati > Actinomycetota > Actinomycetes > Kitasatosporales > Streptomycetaceae > Streptomyces > Streptomyces sp. NPDC050422. Next base: position 21,720 of record NZ_JBITIE010000001.1, on the reverse strand, counting down.
AGGCAAGGTGTTCTTCGACTCCCCCGAGGGCACCATGGTCTGCTCGGGCACCGTCGTCAAGGACCCGAAGAACCCGGGCAGGTCCAACCTCGTGTGGACGGCCGGCCACTGCGTCCACGCCGGCGCGAAAGGCGGCTGGTACCGCAACATCGTCTTCGTACCGGCCTACAACGACAAGGGCAAGGACGCCGCGGCGCTGAAGAACGCGCAGCCGCAGGAGGTCGCCCCGTACGGCGCCTACTGGGCGGACTGGGCCAGCACCTCCGGCGAGTGGCTGGCCGACGGCGGTCCCACCGGCGGCGAAGGCGCTCCGTACGACTACGCGGTCCTGCACGTGAAGCCGGAGCACGGCACCAAGTCCCTGGAGGAGACCGTCGGCAACGCGCTGCCGGTCGACTTCGACGTCCCCGAGGCGGCGTCGAGCAACCCGATGGGCGCCTGGGGATACCCTGCCGCACCCCCGTACGACGGCCTGATCATGCACAAGTGCGTCGACCTTCCCGGGCGGCTCTCCATCAGCCCCGGCACCCCCACGATGTACCGCATCGGCTGCACGATGACCGGCGGCTCGTCCGGTGGCGGCTGGTTCAGCGAGACCACCGACGGCAAGCTGGCCCTCGTCTCCAACACCTCCATCGGCCCCGCGACAGCGGGCTGGCTGGCCGGACCGCACCTGGGTGAGGGCGCGCAGCAGATCTTCACGATGATGAGCGAGAAGTTCGGAGCCCGGTAGCACCCGCGCCCGGTCATGGACGGAGGGCCCGCACCCCATGGGGTGCGGGCCCTCCGTCCATGACTGCCGCGCTCAGTGCGCCGCGGGTACGAACGTGGCGAGGTCCGCAGCGAGCTCCTCGTGCACCCGTGCCTTGAGCAGGGTGCCCTCGGACGTGTGCTCCTCGGAGATCACCTCGCCCTCGGCATGCACCCGGGAGACCAGTCCGCCCTGGGTGTACGGCACGAGCGCCTCGATCTCGACCGACGGCCTCGGCAGTTCGCTGTCGATGAGCGCGAGCAGCTCGTCGATCCCCGCACCGGTCCGTGCCGACACCGCGATCGCGTGCTTCTCGTTGCGCAGCAGCCGCTGGAGAACCAGCGGATCGGCCGCGTCCGCCTTGTTGATCACCACGATCTCCGGCACGTTCAGCGCGCCCACCTCGCGGATCACCTCGCGCACCGCGGCGAGCTGCTCCTCCGGCACCGGGTGCGAGCCGTCCACCACGTGCAGGATGAGATCGGACTCGCCGACCTCCTCCATGGTGGAACGGAACGCCTCGACCAGGTGGTGCGGCAGGTGCCGCACGAACCCGACGGTGTCGGCGAGCGTGTAGATCCGGCCGCTCGGCGTCTCGGCCCGGCGCACGGTCGGGTCGAGGGTGGCGAACAGTGCGTTCTCCACCAGCACGCCCGCACCGGTCAGCCGGTTGAGCAGCGAGGACTTGCCCGCGTTGGTGTAGCCCGCGATGGCGACGGAAGGCACCTTGTTGCGCTTGCGTTCCTGGCGCTTGATCTCGCGGCCGGTCTTCATCTCCGCGATCTCCCGGCGCATCTTCGCCATCTTCTCGCGGATCCGCCGCCGGTCCGTCTCGATCTTGGTCTCACCGGGACCACGGGTCGCCATGCCGCCACCGCCGCTGGAACCGCCGCCGCCCATCTGACGGGACAGCGACTGACCCCAGCCGCGCAGGCGCGGCAGCATGTACTGCATCTGCGCCAGCGAGACCTGCGCCTTGCCCTCACGGGACTTGGCGTGCTGGGCGAAGATGTCGAGGATCAGGGCGGTCCTGTCGACCACCTTGACCTTGACGACGTCTTCCAGGTGAATCAGCTGGCCGGGGCTGAGCTCACCGTCGCACACGACGGTGTCCGCCCCAGTTTCGAGAACGATGTCGCGCAGCTCGATCGCCTTGCCGGAACCGATGTAGGTGGCCGGGTCGGGCTTGTCGCGGCGCTGGAAGACGGCGTCGAGCACCTGGGCCCCGGCCGTCTCGGCAAGTGCCGCCAGCTCGGCGAGGGAGATCTCCGCGTCATGCACCGTGCCCGAGGTCCAGACACCGACGAGCACCACGCGCTCCAGGCGCAGCTGCCGGTACTCGACCTCGGTGACGTCCTCGAGTTCGGTGGAGAGTCCCGCCACACGCCGCAGTGCGGCGCGGTCGGAGCGGTCCTGCTGATCGCCGTCCCGCGCTCCGTCGATCTCGTGGCTCCAGGCGACGTCCTCTTCCATCAGGGCGTCGGCCCGAAGGCTTTCGGTGAGGCTCTCGGTGACGTTCTCCGTGGCACTCTGCGCGTCCTGCGCGTCCTGGGGAAGGGAAGAAGAGGAGGTCATTGGATCCTTACGTCGAGAGGAGTGGGATACATCAGTCACAACGCGTGACCTCCCTGGATGATTCCCTCTGGGGGATTTCTCCGGTCCGGCGGGCGTGGCGACCCGTCGATAGTGGCACGGCGGGCCCTGCCCGTCACGCGGGTTTCCCGCTCCCGCGCGGTGTCGTAGTGCGCCAGTCCGGATGCCCCGGCATCGCCGGTGTCTTCTTCCCGTACAGCCAGCCGTCGAAGAACGCGGTCAGGTCGCGTCCGGCCACCCGGGACGCCAGGCCGGTGAAGTCGGCCGTGGCGGCGTCGGAGTCGCGGTGCTTCCTCACCCAGAGCCGCTCCAGCCGTTCGAAGGCACCGCTGCCGATCTGCTGGCGGAGCGCGTACAGGACCAGTGCGCTTCCGTCGTACACCACGGGCCGGAACAGACTGATCTTCTCGCCGGGCGCCGGCGCGGCGGGCCGGGCAGGTGGGCCCCCCACGGCCCGCCAGCCGTCCGAGCGGGTGTAGGCGTCGCGCATGCGGCGCTCCAGCGACTTGCCGGCGTGCTCCTCGGCGTAGCGCGCCTCGTACCAGCTGGCGTGTCCCTCGTTGAGCCACAGATCGGACCAGGTCCGCGGCGAGACGCTGTCGCCGAACCACTGGTGGGCCAGCTCGTGGACCATGACCGAGTCGACGTACCACTCGGGGAAGCCGCCGTCGGCGAACAGACGGCGCTCGAAGAGGGAGAGGGTCTGGGTCTCCAGCTCGAATCCGGTCTCGGTGTCGGCGATCAGCACGCCGTAGTTCTCGAACGGGTAGCGGCCGACCTGCTTCTCCATCCACTCCAGTTGCCCGGGCGTCTTCTTCAGCCACGGTTCCAGCTTCTCCCGGTCGGCGGCCGGCACGACGTCGCGCACGGGCAGCCCGTGCGGACCGGTGCGCTCGACGACGGTGGACCGGCCGATGCTGACCTGGGCCAGTTCGGTGGCCATGGGGTGGCCGGTGCGGTAGGTCCAGGTGGTGCGGTCCCCGTGCCGGACGCGCCCGGTCCGCTCACCGTTGGCCACCACGGTGAGCTCCTGCGGGGCGGTGACGCGGAAGGTGAAGTACGCCTTGTCCGCGGGGTGGTCGTTGCCGGGGAAGACGCGGTGCCCGGCGTCGGCCTGGTTGGCCATGGCGAGCCCGTCGGCGGTCCGCACCCAGCCCCCGCTGTCCTGCTCGCCCGAGGGGTCGCTGGTGTGGCGGACGGTGATGCGCAGCGGCACTCCTGCGGGGAGGCTGCCCGGCGGCTCGATGATCAGGTCCTCGCCCTCGGCCGCGAAGTCGGCGCGCAGGCCGTTGACTTCGACGGAGCGGACGGTTCCGCGGGTGAAGTCGAGATTGATCCGTTCCAGCGGCTCGGTCGTCCGCGCGTCGATGGTGGTGACCGCGTCCAGCGGTTCGGTGTTGCGGCCCCGGTAGCTGAGGCCGATGTCGTAGGCGAGTACGTCGTATCCGGGGTTGCCGAGGTGCGGGAAGAGCGGGTCCCCGATGCCGAGGGGCACCGGTGCGGGCAGGGTGGCGGCAACGAGGGTGGCCGACGCGGCGGCCAGCAGGGCGGCCCGCAGACGGCGGGAGAGGAACGGCATGGACTACGGCTACCAGCGCGGCCCCCGCCGTACCGGGACGGCGCGCGCCGCGCCACCCGAACGAGAACCGCCGTGGCGGAGGTGGGGGGCGACGGATCAGATCGCGGCGGCCGGGTGCTGGGCACGGCTCACGTCGTACACCCCCGGTACGTCACGCATGGCGCGCATCAGCGCGGGCAGGCCGGCGGCGTCGGGGAGCTGCAGGGTGTACGTGTGGCGTACGCGCTGCTCGCTGGGGGGTTCGACGGTGGCGGAGATGACCGCCGCGTCCGCGCCGGCGATCGCCTCGGTGAGGTCCGCGAGGAGCCGGGGCCGCCCGAAGGACTCCGCGACCAGGGTCACCCGGCATTCGGCCACGTCCCCCCAGCTCACGACGACCGGCACCCGGCCGACGGCCTCCATCTCGGCCACGACCGGACACTCCAGCCGGTGCACGGTGACCGCGCCGCCGCGCACCGTGAACCCGGTGACGTCGTCGGGGGGTACGGGGGTGCAGCAGCCCGCGAGGCGCACGGTGGTGTCGGGCCGCTCGACGACGGCGCTCACAGTGCGGCCGGCCGTCCCGGCGGACACGGACCGCGCGGGCCGGGCGGACCGGTCGGGCTGCGGGCCGGGCCCGCTGCCGTCGGGCGCGCTTGCGGCGGCGGTTTCCGTGTCCTGGGGATGGGCGTCGAGCCAGCCGGTGATGGCGATGCGGGCGGTGGGCGTCCGCGCGTGGTCGAGCCAGCCGGGCGAGGGCCCGGACGCGGCGTCCTCGGCGAGGAGCGGCTGGACCGTGTCGCCGTCGCCGAGCACGGTGCTGAGCGTGGCCAGCCGGCCGTTCACCCGGGCCCCGATACAGCTGTGTGCGGCGTCTCCGTACTGCGCGTAGGCGGCGTCGACGCAGCTGGCGCCCGCGGGCAGGCCGAGCGTGCCGCCGTCGGTGCGGAAGACGGTGATCTCGCGGTCCTGGGCGAGGTCGGCGCGCAGGGTGGTCCAGAAGGTGTCGGGGTCGGGGGCGGACTGCTGCCACTGGAGGAGCCGGGAGAGCCAGCCGGGGCGGGTGGGGTCGGCCCGTTCGCCGTCGGCGGGTTCGGTGCTCGGTGCCGTGCCGTCGGCGGCGTACGGATTGCCGAGCGCGATGACACCGGCCTCGGCGACCTTGTGCATGCGGTGGGTGCGGATGAGGACTTCGGCCACCTCGCCCTCAGGGCCCACGACCGCGGTGTGCAGCGACTGGTACAGGTTGAACTTGGGTGAGGCGATGAAGTCCTTGAACTCCGAGATCACCGGGGTGAAACAGGTGTGGAGCTCACCGAGGACGGCGTAGCAGTCGGCGTCCTCGGCCACGAGCACCAGCAGGCGTCCGAAGTCGCTGCCGCGCAGTTCGCCGCGTTTGATCCGGACACGGTGCACGGAGACGAAGTGGCGTGGCCTGACAGCCACTTCGGCGGTGATGTCGGCCTCCCGCAGCACCGAGGCGACGTTGCCCGCGATGGCGGTGAGCGGGTCCGCCTCAGCGGTCGCGGCGGAGATGACCACGCAGGTGTGTGCGTACTCCTCGGGATGGAGGATCGCGAAGACGAGGTCCTCCAACTCGGTCTTGAGCGCCTGCACACCGAGCCGTTCCGCGAGGGGGATCAGCACGTCGCGGGTGACCTTCGCGATCCTGGCCTGCTTCTCGGGGCGCATCACGCCCAGGGTGCGCATGTTGTGCAGCCGGTCGGCGAGCTTGATCGACATCACCCGCACGTCGTCGCCGGTGGCGACGAGCATCTTGCGGAAGGTCTCGGGCTCGGCGGCGGCCCCGTAGTCGACCTTCTCCAGCTTGGTCACGCCGTCGACGAGGTAGCAGACCTCCTCGCCGAACTGCTCCCGCACCTGGTCGAGGGTCACCTCGGTGTCCTCGACCGTGTCATGCAGGAGGGACGCGGTCAGGGTGGTGGTCTCGGCGCCGAGCTCGGCGAGGATGAGGGTGACCGCGAGCGGGTGCGTGATGTACGGCTCGCCGCTCTTGCGCATCTGTCCGCGGTGCGAGCTCTCCGCGAGCACGTAGGCCCGGTGCAGCACCGAGAGATCGGCGTCGGGGTGGTGGGCCCGGTGCGCCTCGGCGACATGGCCGATGGCGTCCGGCAGCCGGTCCCGGGAGACCGGGCCGAGCAGGGCGACCCGGCCCAGCCTGCGGAGATCGATCCGGGGACGGCCCCGCCTGCGGATGGGAGCACCTGAGTTGGTGGCCTCTGCGCTCATGGGGCACCTCCGGCAACGTCGACCGGCGGTGGGAAGGTGCGGTCGCGCCTCCGGGCCGGTGCTTGATGCTACCGACCCCACCACGTGGCGGAGTCCGGCTCTCGCCCAGCGTGAAACGGATCACCCATTCGAGCGAAGCCCTGCCCGTTCAGCGTTTCGATCTTCGGACCGACCGGCACATGGGGGCGGCGGGTCCTACCCGTTCAGCGTTTCGAGCCAGACCGGATCGATCATGCCCTCGGCGACAATGACGGCCGCTCCGGTCATCTCGATCTCGCCGTCCGGGTGCTCGGTGATCACCAGGCTGCCGCCCGGCAGATCGACGGTGTACGTGACCGGGGCCCCGGTCTCCCCCGGGTCCGCCGCGTCCCGGCGGGCCGCGGCGACGGCCACGGCACAGGCGCCGGTGCCGCACGAGCGGGTCTCGCCGGAACCGCGTTCGTGGACGCGCATCGCGACATGGCGGGGCCCGCGGTCCACGACGAACTCGATGTTGACCCCGTCGGGGTAGACGGCGGCAGGGGCGAACGAGGGCTCGCTGAACAGATCCCCGGCGTGCGCCAGGTCGTCGACGAACGCGATCGCGTGCGGATTGCCCATGTTCACGTTGCGGGCTTCCCAGCTGCGGCCGCCGACGGTGACGGTGACCCCGTCGCCGGGCAGCAGGGCGCGGCCCATCGAGACGGTGACGTCGCCGTTCTTGGCGAGGTGCACCTTCTTCACGCCACCGCGGGTGGCCACGGCGAGGTCGCCCTCCTCCACGGCGCCGGCGCGCTGCAGGTAGCGGGCGAAGACCCGCACGCCGTTTCCGCACATCTCGGCGACCGAACCGTCGGCGTTGCGGTAGTCCATGAACCACTCGGCGTCGTCCGCCATCGCCTGCGCCTCGGGGTGCGTGGCGGACCGCACGACGTGCAGCAGACCGTCGCCGCCGATGCCCGCGCGGCGGTCGCACAGGCGGGCGACGAGGGACGCGGGCAGGTCGAGGGCGTTGTCCGGGTCGGGAACGATCACGAAGTCGTTCTCGGTGCCGTGGCCCTTGAGGAAGGCGATCTGCGAGGTGGTCACAGGACAACTGTACGAGGCCGCACCGACAGCGCGGCGAACCGGCCCGCCGGACGCGGAGGGGCGCCCGGACCTGTCCGTCAGCCCCGAAGTCGTGCCACGCGCCAGACCGCCAGCGCGACCAGTGCGGCGCACACCGCCACGTACAACGCGACCACACGCCAGTCGGCCCGCTCCCCGGAACCCCTGGACGGCAGCCCCGGCCAGGTGTGCCCGACGCGGCGGGCGGCCATCATGCCCCAGCCGGCGGCGCAGCAGCTGATCAGCAGTCCCAGCATGGCGACCACCGGGCCGCCGTCGCCCACCTCGAAGGCGAGCGGGAAGGCGAACATCAGCGATCCCAGCGCGGCGAGCATGACGATCGGCGCGAGCTGCCAGATGCGCATCCGACGGGCGGGACGGAGCTCGACCTCGACCTCGGGGGTCACAGCGAGCTCATCGGGCCCGTCGGGGCTCAGGCGTCCTGCGTCGTGCTGCGTGTCCGGTGCGTCTTGTTCTGTGTCGCGAGGGCCGGCCTCCATCGCCACGCGCCCTCCCAACTCGGACTCCACTGGTCGATCGATGCTCGATGATGGCACGCCGCAGGTCGCCGAAATGACGGGCAGGGCTTCCCGATGCCATCACGTGATCAGGCTGTAACCGCTCGTTCGACCAACGCCAGCGCCCGGCCCGGGAGTTCCCCGCGGTGCTCCGCGGCACCGTTCAGCCACTGGACGCGCGGGTCGCGGCGGAACCAGGAGTCCTGGCGGCGCGCGAAGCGTTTGGTGGCGCGCACGGTCTCGGTACGCGCCTCGTCCTCGGTGCACTCCCCGGCGAGGGCGGTGAGCACCTGCTGGTAGCCGAGCGCCCGGGAGGCGGTGCGGCCTTCCCGCAGCCCGCGCGACTCCAGGTCGCGCACTTCGTCCACGAGGCCGGCCTCCCACATCCGGTCGACGCGCACGGCGATGCGCTCGTCGAGCTCGGGGCGCGCCACGTCGACGCCGATCTGGACGGCGTCGTAGACCGCGTCGTCACCGGGGAGGTTGGCGGTGAAGGGTTTGCCGGTGATCTCGATGACCTCGAGGGCCCGCACGATGCGCCGGCCGTTGCTCGGCAGGATCGCGCGGCCCGCCTCGGGGTCGGCCGCGGCGAGCCGCTCGTGCAGCGCTCCGGAGCCGTGCTCGGCCAGCTCCGCCTCCAGCGCGGCCCGGATGCCGGGGTCCGTACCGGGGAACTCCAGGGCGTCGATCGCGCCCTTCACGTACAGACCGGAACCGCCCACCAGGACGGGTGTGCGGCCCTCGGCGAGCAACCGGTCGATCTCGGTGCGGGCCAGGCGCTGGTACTCCGCGACGCTGGCGGTCTCGGTGACGTCCCAGATGTCCAGCAACCGGTGGGGCACGGAGTCGCGCTCGGCGAGTGTCAGCTTGGCGGTGCCGATGTCCATCCCCCGGTAGAGCTGCATGGAGTCGGCATTGACCACTTCGCCCCCGAGCTGCTGAGCGAGGAACACCCCCAGGTCGGACTTTCCGGCTGCGGTGGGACCGACGACGGCGATGACCCGCGGTGCGGGAGCTGGACTTCTCACTGCCACAGTCTCGCAAACCTCGTGGCCGTTCCCGAATGGACGACGCAGAGGGCCGTGGGGCGGCCCGCACAGTGACGCGGCGCCTAGTAAAATGGCGTCTACATATGGGTGGTTTCTCATGGTTCTGCCGTTTGTCCTCCAGGACCGCCGATGCCGCGGCCGGGAGAGTACGGGACAGCGCGGCGGGTATCGGGACCGGAGAGAGCACGCGCACGCAGCCCCCCAGCAGAGAAGGTGTCCGATGGGCTTCATGGACAATTTGAAGGCGAAGCTGAGCCCGGCGAAGGACAAGGTGAGCGACCTCGCGCAGCAGCACGGGGACAAGATCGACCAGGGGCTCGACAAGGCCGCGCGGACGGTGGACGCGAAGACCAAGGGCAAGTACAGCGACAAGATCGTGACCGGCACGCAGAAGGCCAAGGAGGCCGTGGACAAGCTGTCCCAGAAGGACGGGGGCGGTACGCCGCCCACCCCGGGCAGCACTCCGCCGCCGCCCGCTTCCTGACACCCGGAGCGGCAGAACAGAACACACGACGGCCGTGGAGCGGCGCCGCTCCGCGGCCGTCGTGTGTTCTGTTCTGCCTGCGGGAGCCGGCCCTCCGGTGAAGGCGACCGGGGTGCGGTCAGGACCAGGCCGCGACCATGTAGCCCACGCCGTACGGCGCGTCGTCGTACAGCAGCCGCCCGTCGAGCCCGGCACCTTCGGCCGCTCCCGCGAGCACCTGCCAGGGCGCGCGGCCCGCAGCCTTGAGTTCGTACGCCAGCGCCTCGTCCAGGGCGATCAGCGCGGCCGTGTCCGCCGCGCCCAGCGCCCGCGAGGCCTCCGCGTCGAACCCGGCGGCGCGCTCGTCCAGGTAGCCGGGCGACTTCAGGGTGCGGCAGGCACTGCCGTCGCCCATCACCAGCAACGCGACCCGGTCCGCGCGCGTGGCCAGCGCACGCCCCGTCTCCGTGCAGCGGCCGGTCTCCAGCGGCTCCCCCACCCCGAGCGCCTCGACCGGGGTGCCCGCCCATCCGGTGCGGGCCAGCAGCCACGCGCCGACCGCGAGCGACGGGGCGAGCGGGCGCTCGGCGACCGTGCCGAGATCGCGCCCCAGCCGTACGTCGAGGTCCACGCCGAACTCCTGGAAGCCGCCGGTGGCGCCCTCGGGATGGGGGCCGCGGCCCGCGAGGTCCGCGGGGCCGATCACGATCAGCAGATCGGGCCGGGACGCCGCGAGGACGCCCAGGGCGTCGGTGCACGCGGTCCTGGCTGCATCGAGCTCGGGCGCGGCACCGGCGGCGACGTCGGGGACCAGCAGCGGCGGACAGGGGCAGACAGCGGCGGCGACAAGCATGAGGGGCAGCGTACTGGCCCGCCGCCCGCCCCCGTACGGGAGCCCGCAACGCCCGTCAGTCGCAGCCGCAGCCCGGTGCCGAGGCGGCGGGCAGCGGCGCCGGGGCGCCGATCCCGGGCAGGCCGAGCATGACGCCGGCCGGCTTGGCGGCCGCGGCGGCGGTGCGCTTCTCCCAGGCGTCCCCCGAGCGGGTCCGCCGCACCCCGAGGGGCGCACCCTCGGCGAGCAGGTGGTGCGGGGCGGCGTAGCTGATCTCGACGGTCACCACGTCGCCCGGCCGTACGTCCTGGTCGGGCTTGGTGAAGTGGACCAGGCGGTTGTCGGGGGCGCGGCCGGACAGCCGGTGTGTGGCACCGTCCTTGCGGCCCTCGCCCTCCGCGACCATGACGTTCAGCGTGCGGCCGACCTGCTTCTTGTTCTCCGACCAGGAGATCTCCTCCTGGAGGACGGACAGGCGCATGTACCGCTCCTGGACGACCTCCTTGGGGATCTGCCCGTCCATGTCGGCTGCGGGGGTTCCGGGGCGCTTGGAGTACTGGAAGGTGAAGGCGTTGGCGAAGCGCGCCTCGCGGACCGCGTGCATGGTCTGGTCGAAGTCCTCCTCGGTCTCACCGGGGAAGCCGACGATGATGTCGGTGGAGATCGCGGCGTCCGGCATCGCGGCCCGCACCTTGTCGATGATGCCGAGGAAGCGTTCCTGCCGGTACGAGCGGCGCATCGCCTTCAGGACCGTGTCCGAGCCCGACTGCATCGGCATGTGCAGCTGCGGCATCACGTTCGGCGTCTCGGCCATGGCCGCGATCACGTCGTCCGTGAAGTCGCGCGGGTGCGGGGAGGTGAAGCGGACCCGTTCCAGGCCCTCGATCCGCCCGCAGGCGCGCAGCAGCTTGGAGAAGGCCTCGCGGTCGCCGATGTCGGAGCCGTACGCGTTGACGTTCTGGCCGAGCAGGGTGATCTCGGAGACGCCCTCGGCGACCAGCGCCTCGATCTCGGCCAGGATGTCGCCGGTCCGGCGGTCCTTCTCCTTGCCGCGCAGCGCCGGGACGATGCAGAAGGTGCAGGTGTTGTTGCAGCCGACGGAGATCGAGACCCAGGCAGCGTACGCGGACTCGCGGCGGGTGGGCAGCGTCGAGGGGAACGCCTCCAGGGACTCGGCGATCTCGATCTGCGCCTCCTCCTGGATACGGGCGCGCTCCAGCAGCACGGGCAGCTTGCCGATGTTGTGCGTACCGAAGACGACGTCGACCCAGGGGGCCCGTTCGACGATGGTGTCGCGGTCCTTCTGTGCGAGGCAGCCGCCGACCGCGATCTGCATCCCGGGGCGTTTCGTCTTCATCGGGGCGAGCCGGCCGAGGTTTCCGTAGAGCTTGTTGTCGGCGTTCTCCCGCACCGCGCAGGTGTTGAACACGACGACATCGGCGTCGCCGTCGGAGCCCTCGGGCGCCCGCACGTAGCCGGCGTCCTCCAGCAGCCCCGACAGCCGCTCGGAGTCGTGGACGTTCATCTGGCACCCGTAGGTGCGCACCTCATAGCTTTTTCTGACGTCCACTGCTTCGCTCCGGTTGCCGCTGCTCATGCGACAAGGGTAGGCGCTGCACGGACACCTCCCGCCGCGGGCGGCTTCCGGCCGCCGGGACGGGTGGGCAGATCCGACGGCGGCCCTGGCCAGGGCCGGGAAACACCTGGCAGGATCGCCGCCATGCTCCCGGCTCTGTCCCGAATCGGCCGGCGTCGCTCGCTGCGTGCGGGCGCCGCCCTCGTCGTCGTGCTCGGACTGCTGCTCTGGTGGCTGCTCCCCCTCGGGGATCCGGCGCCGACCGGGACGCTGAAGTTCAGTACCGGGGTGCGCAGCGGCGTCTACGAGCGCTACGGCGAGCGGCTCAAGGGCGCACTCGCCAAGGATCTTCCCAAGGTCTCGATACAGCTGCAGACCAGCGAGGGCTCGCAGCAGAACATCGCCCGGGTGGCGACGGGCAAGGCCGATTTCACCATCGCCACCACCGACGCCGTCGCCACGTATCTCCGGGGTCACAAGCCGGGTGCCGACCGGCTGCGCGGCTGTGTCCGCCTGTACGACGACTACATACAGCTGGTCGTGAAGCGGGGCTCGGACATCCGCAAGGTCGCGGATCTGCGCGGCAAGACGGTCGCGGTCGGACAGCCCGGGTCCGGGGTCCGGCTGGTCGCCGACCGGCTGATGACGGCTGCGGGGCTGGACCCCGTCGCCGACGTCACGGCCGTTCCGGCGGGCATCGACACGATGCCGGAACTACTGGAGGACGGCCGGCTCGACGCGTTCTTCTGGTCCGGCGGGCTGCCGACCACTGCGGTCGCGGATCTCTCCGCCCGGTTCTCGATCCGGCTGGTTCCGCTGGAGGACGCGCTCATCAGGCAGCTGCAGGCGGCCGGCGGGTCCACCCGCTTCTACCGTTCGGCCGTGATGCCGGCCGACGCGTACGGCAACGCGCAGCAGGGGCAGGCCGTGCCCACGGTCGCGGTCGCCAACGTGCTGGTGACCACGGACCGTACCGACGCGGCGATGACGGAGGCGTTCACCCGGACCGTGATCGACAGCCGGGACCGGATCGGGCGCGAGGTGCACGCCGCGCAGTTGGTGGACCTGCGGACGGCGATCTACACGGATCCGCTGCCGCTGCACGAAGGGGCCAAGCGCTACTACCGCTCGGTCAAGCCCTGAGGGGCCCCACCATTCGGTCCAAGCCCTCAGGCCCCCCTTCGGTCCGAGCCCTGAGACCTCCCCCCGCAGGCCCGGCTCCTCAGCCCTGCGGCCCGTTGCGCGGCACCGAGACCGTCACGCGCAGCCCGTGCGGATCGTTGCGCGCACAGGAGAGCGAGCCGTCACTCGCGGCGAGGAGTGCCTTGGAGATGGAGAGGCCGAGGCCCGACCCCCGTACGTTCTGATGCTGGGAGCTGCGCCAGAAGCGGTCGCCGACGCGCTCCATCTCCTGCTCGGTGAGCCCCGGTCCGCCGTCCGCGACGACCACGGTGACGGACGCGGCATCGGAGGCGACCGTGATCCGGACCTCCTCGTCCTCGGGGGTGAACTTGAGGGCGTTGTCGATGATGGCGTCGAGTGCGCTGGACAGGGCGATGGGGTCCGCCCAGGCGGTGACGGCCCCGATGCCGTCCGCCCGCAGCCGTACGCCCTTCTCCTCGGCCACCGGCCGCCAGGAGGCGACCCGTTCGGCGCTGAGGGCGCCTATGTCCGTGAGCTGCAGATCGGCGTCGGCGTGCTCGGCCAGTGCCAGGTCGAGCAGGTCGTCGAGGACCTGGCCGAGGCGCTTGCCCTCCGTACGCACGGAGGCGATCTCCTCGTTGCCCTCGGGGAGTTCGAGGGCGAGCAGCTCGATCCGCAGCAGCAGGGCGGCCAGGGGGTTGCGCAACTGGTGCGAGGCGTCGGCCACGAAGGCGCGCTGCTGCTCCAGCACGTCCTCGACGTTGTCGGCCATCTCGTTGAACGAGCGGGCCAGGCGCCTGAGTTCCGGAGGGCCGCCGGAGGCCGCCACCCGGGACCGCATCCGGCCGCTGGCGATGTCGTGGGCGGCGGCGTCCAGTGTCCGCACGGGGAGCAGCACCCAGCCGGTGAGCCGGTTCGCGGCGCCGACGGCCACCAGCATCGCGACCACCTCACCCGCGGCGATCACCAGCCAGCCGCGGAGCGTGGCGGCGCGCATCTGGCCGGTGGGCGAGTCGATGACGACGACGGCGATCACGTCACCGTCCCGCACGACGGGCGAGGCGACGACGACCCTGCCGTCCTGCCAGGGCCAGACCTGGGGCGGATCGTGGCTGCGGCGGCCGAGCAGTGCCTCCTTGAACGCCTCGCGGCCCTCACCCTCGACGGGCAGCCGCCAGGACCCCGGAGCCTTGGCCATCGCGGAGTCGTCGCGGTAGAAGACGCCGGCCCTGATGCCGTACACGGAGTCGTACGTCTCCAGCTCGGTCTGGAGTGTGCGGCGCCGTTCGTCGTAGCCGCTGGTGCGTTCGGTGATGAACTGGGCGAGCGCGGCGAAGCGTGCCGTGTCGTCGATGCGGTCGATGACCACACCCTGCTGCCGGGCCGCCGCCACACTGACGGCCAGCGGGAAGCCGAGCGCGAGCAGGACGCCCGCCATGAGGACGATGAGCAGCGGAAGCAGCCGGGTGCGCAACGGGAACGTACGCCCTCTACGCGACCGGCGCGACGAGGCGGTAGCCGACCCCGCGCACGGTCTCGATCAGGGCGGGCAGCCGCAGCTTGGAGCGAAGGGAAGCGACATGCACCTCCAGCGTGCGCCCCGTCCCCTCCCAGCTCGTACGCCACACCTCGCTGATGATCTGCTCCCGGCGGAACACCACACCGGGCCGCTGGGCGAGCAGTGCGAGCAGGTCGAACTCCTTGCGGGTGAGCTGGACCTCGCTCCCGTCGACGCTGACCCGGCGGGTCGGCAGCTCGATGTGCACATGTCCCAGGCGCAGTGCGGCGACGGGCGTGGGCGCGGTGTCCTCGGTGCCCGTCTTGCGCCGGCTGACGGCGTGGATACGGGCCAGGAGCTCGCCGGTGTCGTACGGCTTGGTCACGTAGTCGTCGGCGCCGAGGTTGAGCCCGTGGATCCGTGAGCGGACGTCGGCCCTCGCCGTCACCATGATCACGGGTACGGAGCTGCGCTTGCGGATCTTCCCGCAGACCTCGTTGCCGTCCTGGTCGGGGAGGCCCAGGTCGAGGAGCACGACGCCGAAGGGTTCCGTATCGGCGGGCAGGAGCGCCTGCAGGGCCTCCTCGCCGCTGCGGGCGTGTACCACCTGGAAGCCGTGCCGGGCGAGGATCGCGGACAGGGCGGCGGCGACGTGGTTGTCGTCCTCGACGAGCAGCAGTCTCATGGCCCCCCTCTCCGGACGCGCGTTGTTCGTACGGTCACGTACACCTCGGGTTACTTCCCCGTACCGGGGCGTTTCACGTCAGGGTGTACCAGAGCATCCACTCCGATGACGGGGGGCCAGTCAAGTGCCCGCCTGTTGCATCCGGGTTTCCGTTATGCACCCGGTACGCCCCGAGGCCCGGAAAGGCGCCCTGTTCACGCGGAGTGTCCGGTTGCGGCCGGATCGTTATGCTCAATTTCCGCTCAGATGTAATGACGCTGGTCGCACTGCGTCACTAAGGTCCTTCCCAACCGAGGAGGACGGAGCATTAAGCCGATGAGCGGAGTTTCAGTGACCAAGGGCGCCGAGGACGCTGCACCCGCGGCCGGCGACGACCTGGTCGTGCTGAGCAACGTCAACAAGCACTTCGGCGCGCTGCATGTGCTCCAGGACATCGACCTGACGATCGCCCGCGGCGAGGTCGTGGTCGTCATCGGGCCCTCCGGGTCCGGGAAGTCCACGCTGTGCCGCACGATCAACCGCTTGGAGACGATCGACTCGGGCGCGATCTCGATCGACGGAAAGCCGTTGCCCGCGGAGGGCAAGGAGCTGGCGAGGCTGCGTGCCGATGTCGGCATGGTCTTCCAGTCGTTCAACCTCTTCGCGCACAAGACGGTGCTCGAGAACGTGACGCTCGGCCAGCTCAAGGTCCGCAAGACGGACAAGAAGGCTGCCGAGGACAAGGCGCGTTCACTGCTCGACCGGGTGGGCGTCGGAACCCAGGCCGACAAGTACCCCTCCCAGCTCTCCGGCGGCCAGCAGCAACGTGTGGCGATCGCGCGGGCGTTGGCGATGGACCCGAAGGTCATGCTCTTCGACGAGCCGACCTCCGCGCTCGACCCGGAGATGATCAACGAGGTGCTGGAGGTCATGCAGCAGCTCGCCCGAGACGGCATGACCATGGTCGTCGTCACCCACGAGATGGGTTTCGCCCGTTCCGCGGCGAACCGGGTCGTCTTCATGGCGGACGGAAAGATCGTCGAAGAGGCCACGCCCGACCAGTTCTTCAGCAACCCGCGCAGTGACCGGGCCAAGGACTTCCTGTCGAAGATCCTTCACCACTGATGGAGCCTTCGGCGCCGGTCTCCGGACCGGCCGATCACTCACATCGCGTCAACTCTAGGGAATTTCACCATGCAGCTTCGTAAGGTCACCGCCGCCTCGGCCGCCGTGCTCGCCCTCGCCCTGACCGCCACCGCCTGTGGTTCCGACGACAAGGACGACTCGGCCGGGTCGGGCGGCGGCAAGAAGATCACGATCGGCATCAAGATCGACCAGCCGGGTATCGGCCTGAAGACCCCGGACGGCAAGTACACCGGCTTCGACGTCGATGTCGCCACGTACGTCGCCAAGGAACTGGGCTACGCGGCCGGGGACATCACGTTCAAGGAGACCAAGAGCGCCGACCGTGAGACGGCGATCGAGCGCGGTGACGTGAAGTTCATCGCCGCCTCGTACTCGATCAATGACGAGCGGCTGCAGAAGGTCGACTTCGCCGGCCCCTACCTCCTCGCCCACCAGGACATCCTGGTCCGCGCGGACGATGCCTCCATCAAGTCGCCCGAGGACCTGAACAACAAGAAGCTCTGCTCGGTCACCGGCTCGACCTCGGCGAAGAACGTGAAGGACAAGCTTGCCCCGAAGGCCCAGCTCCAGGAGTTCGGCGGCTACTCGGAGTGCCTGACCGGCCTGGAGAACAAGGTCGTCGACGCACTGACCACCGACGACAGCATCCTGGCCGGCTACGCCTCGCAGGATGCCAACAAGGGCAAGTTCAAGCTGGCCGGCTTCAAGATGACCAACGAGAACTACGGCATCGGCCTGAAGAAGGGCGACGCCGACCTCAAGAAGAAGATCAACGACGCGCTGACCAAGATGGTCTCGGACGGTTCCTGGGAGAAGGCCGTGACGGCCAACTTCGGTCCGGCGGGCTACAAGAACGAAGAGGCCCCGAAGATCGGCAACGTCGTCAAGTGAAGCAGGGCTGACCGGGCGCGCCGCCACTGAGGGCGGCGCGCCGTGCCCTCCTACACGCGGAAGCGCGGGAGATCGTGTTCGACTTTCTTGATGGTTACGACCTGCTTGGGGCGTTCTGGGTGACGGTGCAGCTCACCGTCTACTCCGCCCTCGGCTCCCTCATATGGGGAACGCTGCTGGCCGGCATGAAGGTCAGCCCGGTCCCCCTGATGCGCGGCTTCGCGACCGGCTACGTCAACGTGGTCCGGAACATTCCGCTGACCGTGATCATTATCTTCGCGTCGCTGGGTCTGTTCCAGACGCTCGACATCAAGCTCGGTGCCAGTGACTTCACCGACATCAACTTCAGGCTCGCGGTGCTCGCCCTGAGCGCGTACACCGCAGCGTTCGTCTGCGAAGCACTGCGCTCCGGCATCAACACGGTGCCGGTCGGTCAGGCCGAGGCTGCGCGCGCTCTCGGCCTCAGCTTCGCTCAGGTACTGCGGCTGATCATCCTCCCGCAGGCCTTCCGTTCGGTCGTCAACCCGCTCTCCAACGTGCTGATCGCGCTGACGAAGAACACCACGGTGGCTTCCGCGATCGGCGTGGCGGAGGCCTCGTACCTGATGAAGGGCATGATCGAGGCGGAGGCCCAACTGCTGCTGATCGCGGCCACCTTCGCCTTCGGATTCATCGTTCTGACCCTCCCCACCGGCCTCCTTCTCGGCTGGGTGAGCAAGAAGGTGGCGGTGAAGCGATGAGCTCCGTCCTCTATGACGCCCAGGGACCGCGCGCCAAACGGCGCAACATCCTCTACACGGTCCTGTTTGTCCTCGTCGCCGCGGTCGTGGTGTGGTGGGTGTACGACGGCCTCGCCTCCAAGCACCAGCTCGACTGGATCAAGTGGAAGCCCTTCTTCACCAGCTCCCAGCCCTGGGAGACGTACATCTGGCCCGGGCTCTGGAACACGCTCAAGGCGGCGTTCTTCGCGCTGATCATCGCGCTGCCACTGGGCGCCCTGTTCGGTATCGGCCGGCTGTCGGACCACCGGTGGATGCGGGTGCCGTCCGGTGTGGTGGTGGAGTTCTTCAGGGCCATTCCCGTACTGATCCTGATGATCATCGCGAACGCGGTGTACTCCGAGTACACGAACATCAGTACCGACACCCGTCCGTTGTACGCCGTGATCACCGGACTGGTGCTCTACAACGCGTCGGTGCTCGCCGAGATCGTGCGGGCGGGCATCCTGACCCTTCCGCAGGGGCAGACCGACGCAGCCAAGGCGATCGGGATGCGCAAGGGCCAGACCATGGTCTTCGTGCTGCTGCCTCAGGCGGTCACCGCGATGCTCCCCGCGATCGTCAGTCAGCTCGTGGTGATCGTGAAGGACACCGCCCTGGGCGGCGCGATGATGACGTTCCCCGAGCTGCTGGCGTCGGTCCGGCCGATGGCCGCGAACTACGGCGCGAACACCATCGCGTGCTTCACGATCATCGCCGTGATCTACATCGCGCTGAACTTCACCCTCACCTCGTTCGCGAGCTGGCTGGAGCGGCGGCTGCGGCAACGGAAGAAGAGCGACGGCAAGAAGGGCGCACCGACGACGGTCGGTGAGCCGGTGCTCGTCATGGACTCGGCGTCCACCTGACGGCTCGTCGACAGATGCCCGCGAGGGGCGGGGGCGCATGAGCCCCCGCCCCTCGCCGCGTTCCGGTGTCACTTGACGCACGCACCCCCAGTAGGTTGCATACGTTCTGTGATCGCGCCCCGAGCCTCCGCCGCCGCATCTCCTTCGACGCCGCCCTCCGTCTCAGGGGCCGTCCCGGCCTCCTCCCCCTTCCCGTGCGCCTCCGCGCGTCCGGCCACAGGTGTTCCGGGGGCCTCGCCGTGGACCCGGTGATCGTCGTCGGGGCCGGGCCGGTCGGCCTGGTGCTGTCGCTCGCCCTCGCGGCGCAGGGCGTGCCCTCCGTGCTCCTCGACGAGGACCCGGGCAAGGACGAGACACGTCCGGCCCGCACGGTCGTGCTGCGCGAGGACACCGCCGACCTGGTGGAACGGCTCGGCTGCAAGACGCTCGAGGACGAGGGCCTTCGCTGGTCCGGCTGGCGCTCCATGCGGCGCAGGCAGCTCGTACGCGAGTTGCCGCTCGGCGAACGCTCTCCCGCCGGCGACTTGCCGGCCGCCCCCGTCCACGTTCCGCAGCACGCTCTGGTGCGGGGGCTGCGGGACGCGGTGGCCGCGCAGGAACTCGTACAGACGGCGCGGCTCAGCCGGATCGACACGCTGGAGCAGGACCCCGACGGCGTCACGGTGCACACCCGGGAACCCGGTTCGACCTGGTGGCGCGGGAGTTACCTGGTGGGCTGCGACGGGGCGCGGTCCACCGTGCGCAAGCTCCTCGACATCCGGTTTCCCGGGCGTACGGCGGTGGAGCGGCATGCCGTCGCCGCGCTGCGCACCGAGCTCCCCTGGCCGGGGGAAGCCGTCCTTCACCGGCTGCCGCCCTGGCGCACCGGCGGCGCCGAGGTCACCGCGCGACCGCTGCCGGACGGCGTCTGGCGCCTGGACTGGCTGCTGCCGCCGCGCGGTGAGCTCGTCACGCCGGACGTGCTGGTCACCCGGGTCCGGGACACCCTGGAGGGCTGGTGCGGCGAGACGCCCCCGTACGAGCTGCTGGATACCGGCGTCTACACGCTCCACCACCGGCTCGCCCGGCGGTGGCGGGTCAAGCGGACCTTCCTGGCCGGGGACGCCGCCCATCTGCTGGGCGCTCTCGGCACCCAGGGGCTCGACGAGGGGCTGCGGGACGCCGAGAACCTGGCGTGGAAACTGGCACTGGCCTGGCACCACGGCGCGTCCGAGGTGCTCCTCGACAGCTACCAGGCCGAACGCCGGGCCGCCGTCGCCTCCCGCCTGCGCGCCGCCGACCAGTCGCTGCCGATACTGCGGGGCGGCGGAGGTCTGCGGACCCTGGTCCCGGGGAGCGCACGGGGGCACGATTCACTGCTGACCGACGGACATCTGGGCTGCGGCCCACTCGGTGCGCCCCCGTCCTACTCCCATTCCCCCCTTGCGCCCCCACGCGCCGAGGCGCACACCTCGGTGGGTACGCCCCCCGGTGCGCCGGTCGCCGATGTGCGGGTCACGGCGCCGGACGGAACTGCCGTACGGCTACGTGAGCGGCTGGGGCAGGGGCATCTGCTGGTGGTGCTCGTCGCGCCGGGGACCGGGGTCTGGGACCGGCGGCACTGGATGCGGGCCGGGCTCATGCCGCGGCTCGTCGAGACGGTCGACGCCCTCCCGGTGAAGGCCGAACTGCTGGTCGCCGAGAGCTATCCGGGTGCTTCCGCGCACACGGTGCTGCTGGTCAGGCCGGACGGTCATCTCGTGGAGTCGTTCGGCGGGGTCCGGCCGGCGGAGCTCCGCGCGGCGGCGGACGCGGCCCGCGGCGGCGCGGCACTCGCTTCCGTACGCTCCGACCGCACCGCAGACGTCAATTGACCGACGCAGGCGCGCATGGTCTACTCCGGAACATGACCGACACCGATGTGCGCCTGTGGCGGAGGGTCCATATGGACCTGCTCCGCTATGCGGGCTGCGTGTGTCGCCCGTCCTGCTGAATCGCCTTCCTCCGCTCCGCCGCGCGCTGTGACGTGCGGCCGGGGCGTCCACGCGAACTCTCAGGACGGTCCCTGTGTCTGCTTCCCCCTCCCCTGCGCCTGTACGCACGTCCGCCGGTCCGACCGCTGCGGAACTGCTCGACTTCGTCCGCCGTACCGCCGCCGACACCGCACTCGTCGCCTCGCTCCCCCTCGACCCCGAGGGCCGTACCTGGATCCGGCTCGACGGGCCCGGCGGCAGCGAGGCCTGGCTGATCGGCTGGCCGCCCGGCACCGGCACCGGCTGGCACGACCACGCCGACTCGATCGGCGCCTTCCTCACGGCGGCCGGCACGCTGAAGGAGCACTCACTCGCGGCGCGGCTGCCCACCGACGGCTGGAAGACCCTGGAGCTGGCCGAGGACATCGACCGGTCACGGGAACTGGCGGCAGGCCAGGGCAAGGCATTCGGCCGCCACCATGTCCACGAGGTGCTGAACGAGTCCGCCACGGAGCACGCCGTCTCCGTCCACGCGTACTACCCGCCGCTGCCGCAGATCCGGCGCTACAGCCGCATCGGCGCGGTGCTCCGCCTCGAGCAGACCGAACGCCCGGAGGACTGGCAGTGAGCGACGCACGGCACGACGGCGACGACCGGGTCGGGATCGACGAGCTCCTGGAGCGGGTCCGGGACGGGTACGAGCGGCTCGGACCGCAGGAGGCGAAGGCTGCGGCCGAGGACGGCGCGCTCCTCGTGGACATCCGCTACGCGGAACTGCGGGCACGTGACGGGTTGATTCCGGGGGCGCTGGTCGTCGAACGCAACGAACTGGAATGGCGGCTGGACCCGCAGGGCAGCCATCGCGCGGCGGAGGCCGTGAGCCACGGTCTGCGGGTGGTGGTGATCTGCGACGAGGGGTACGCGTCGAGCCTCGCCGCCGAGTCCCTGCACCGCCTCGGGCTGTACCGGGCGACGGACCTCATCGGCGGCTTCCATGCCTGGCGTGCGGCGGGGGGGCCCGGGGGGGGGGGGGCCGGGGGCCCCCCCCCCCCGGGGGGGGCCGCCCCCCCCGGGGGGGGCCCCCCCCCGGGGGGGGCCCCCCGGCCGCCCCCCCCGGCCCCCC